>DAOVRB010000131.1 GCA_030628325.1 Methanomicrobiaceae archaeon
GTAATTATGGGGTTAATGCTGGTGTTACCCCTGATGCAGACCTTGAAGAGATGTGGAGCGCAGGTGCGCTGGCATTCGGGGAAATCTTCGCTGCTCCTTCAAGTTATGGCAGTGCAATTGGTCCGGAAGAACTCGGATCTGCTCTTGAACGGATTCATAAACTGGGTGCTCTTGCAACAATACACGCAGAAGAGGTTCTTGATGGCAGAGATGACAGCCTGAGGGCACATTGTGCCCTTCGTCCTGGTGATGGGGAAGGCAGGGCAGTATCTGATGTATGTTCACTCGCACCTGAAGGTGCAGCTCTTCATTTCTGCCATCTCTCTTCTTTATACTCCTTTAGTGCCGTATGCGGCACTTTTGAGGTGATGCCGCATCACCTGTTTCTGTCATATGAGATGTTTGACCCGAAGAATAGTTTTGGAAAGGTAAATCCTCCACTTCGCAGTGAAAAGGAGAGAAAAGAACTCTGGAGATTGTGGGACAGAATTGATGTGATTGCATCTGATCATGCCCCTCACACTATCCCTGAGAAATCCGGTGATTTTGAATCTGCTCCGGCGGGAATTCCGGGTGTGGAAACAATGGTGCCCCTGCTTCTTGCAAAAGTGCTTGAATCAAAAATAACACTTGATTCGGTAATAAAAAAGACTGTGAGTAAGCCCGCCTCAATTCTTCAGATAAGCCCGCCCGGATTGTTATCCGGTGAAAGGGCTGACATTGCAGTATATCCCAGACAGTCACGCCCGGTTGATCCTGACGCACTCCATAGCAGGTCAGGATGGACTCCGTATGAAGGTATGGATGCAGTATTTCCTGAAGTTGTAATTGTGAACGGACATTGTGTCTTTAATGGAGGGGAGACCTTTAAGGGTTATGGCAGGTGGGTGCCGGGAAGAGGGTATAAACCCTATGACAACGAATAATATATGCCGATAAATGCGCTTTTATAGGTCCCCGGGTGATCGATTGACAAGAGTCTGGATATGATCCACGGGACAACCCAATTGTGCGACAGGCATGCCCGGCAATGGGTTTAAAACAGGTGAAGATTATGGCGCCATGCCACTTGTGATCCATGTTTGTTAGTGCCGGGCTACATTTTACCTGATAAAAAGCGAATAAAATAATTCTCCTGACTTTAATATCGGTTTTTGACCAAATTCTGTTAAGGTGCTTCTTTTTATGACCAATATCAGAGATGCAGTTTCTGAAATTGACAATAGTGCAGTCCTTTTGCTTGAAGTTTCAGCAGGAAGCAAAAAAACGCATTTTCCTGCAGGTTATAATGAATGGAGAAAAACCGTACAGTGCCGGATCAAAACACCGCCGGTTGAAGGCAGGGCAAACAAGGCAATAATTATAGTTACGAACGTCACGTTCGGAACTATAATGAAGAAAACCAGACTTTTTACTAAAAGTATGGTTTTCGACTATAAGTGCATTGCATCAGAACCTGGAGTTCCGCGGGCACATATTTCTCTTATTTCGGGAGCTACATCTTCTCTAAAACGTATCAGGATTGATGGGATGAGTGGTGATACACTTGTCAAAAAATTATATGAATTAATGTCCTCTTAAATGTCCTCTTAAATCTGTCTGTTTTCAGACATTTCTTATTATTGGATAATTGATAATTTATCCTGCAATGTGATTTTTTCTTCTGGATTTTTGCTGTAATTCTGATGGATGCTTTTAAGTAATCTCAAAATATATTCACCTCCTGCCATGTTTACATTTATGAGGATTAGAAGTGTCATGCACGTTTTCATAAGCCATGGATATTATTTAATTCAAAGGAGGTATGTTTATTGTATTCAATTGATACTACAAAGTATTATATTCACATGGAACTTGAAACAGAGGGGGTGGTTGAAAAGTCAGACGTAGTTGGGGCAATATTTGGACAGACTGAGGGTCTTTTAGGTGATGATCTTGATCTGCGTGATTTACAGAGGACAGGGCGTGTTGGTAGGATTGATGTCCAGATCAACAGTAAAAATGGAGAGACGCGCGGTAAAATTCATATATCTTCATCGCTTGATAAAGCTGAGACGGCACTCCTTGCTGCATCTCTTGAGACGATCGACCGTGTGGGGCCCTGTAATTCAAGGGTAAAGGTCGAAGGAATTGAGGATATACGTATTAGTAAAAGAAAGCAGATTGTTGAGAGGGCAAAGGAACTTATCATCGAATCTTTTGATGAAGGTACCATTGATACAAATGAAATTCTTGATGCTGTACGTGAATATTCCCGTATTGAGAAAGTAGTTGAATATGGTGAGGATAATCTGCCGGCAGGACCTAATGTAGAAGATTCTGATGCTATAATTATTGTAGAGGGTCGTGCAGATGTTGTTAACCTTCTCAGGTATGGAATAAAAAATGCGATTGCTGTTGAGGGGACAAATGTCCCAAAGACAATTGTTGAGATCTCTGAAAGCAAGACCACCACGGTATTTGTAGATGGTGATCGGGGAGGGGATCTGATCCTGAGTGAACTACTTCAGGTAGCAGATGTTGATTATATTGCCGTGTGCCCCCGTGGAAAGAATGTAGAAGAGATGACACGTAAAGAGATCATCAAACCACTGCGTAATAAAGTGCCTGTTGAGTTTTATAATGTGCATAAGAGCGAGGGGAGGCATAGTGCTTCTTTAGGTACAATACAAACTCCTGAGGTGATTGCTGTTGGTGAGGATGTCAATCCTATTTTAAATATGGAAGCAACTGACAGCAGCTCTACTGAAAATAATCCTCTAATCAGGCATATGTCTGAGGTTTCCGGTCATCATACAGGGAGGATACTTTCATCGGATTATAGTGTCCTGAAGGAATTTAGTATTGATGACATTGAGGAGGCTATGAATGATCCTGGTAAAGATGCAACAGGTCTGGTGGCAGACAGGAGTGTTAACCAGTGGCTTATTGATCTTATTGTAAGTAAAGGGATTGAATATATTGCCGCACCTGATTTCAAAAACATCATAAAAAAACCAGTATCTTTGCGTCTCCTAAAGATACCTTAAATTGTTTTTGGTGTAAGAATATATCTGATAATTCCCAATTCTATTGTAGGATGTGTAAAGTGTGCATAAAGAGGAATTGATTAAACTTCATCAGGTGATGTCAGAGGTAAAGGACAGTTTTGAAAGAACAAATTCTGAAAATTCATTTTCTGAATATTATTCCCTTAAAATTACTCCATCCCAGCAGCACAAGAGTAAGATGGAACATAAGCATGCAATTTTTGTCCTTGGTCAGGAGATTGCCGAATCAATGAAGGATGTTGAATATTCTGCATCCAACAGGATATCAGCAAGAATGGGTGAACTTGCACATAAAACAGAAAAAGAAATCGAATATCTGCCTGATAAACTCAGATAAATCCCATTTTTTTCCTTTTCTCCTGTTAACAGTATTCTGTTTCTTTTTTTACAAGGTATCCGGCAATAAATTTTGGTATTGGTGCTGACATGCAATGCCAGTTGGGTGTTCCGTTCACTTCAAGGACTGTAAAACCCCCGTCAACTGGCAGGAGATCCACACCACAATAGTCAATACCTATCGCTTTTGCCGCAGATATTGCAATTTCTGCCATTTTGTCAGGAATTTCAATTGCTTTACCTGTACCACCCTGATGAATGTTGTGAGCAAAAGAGTCTGAACTTCTCTGAATCGCGCCGATTGCTTTCCCGTTTAATACAAATACCCGGAAATCATGGGTATTATTTACATATTCCTGCAGATAATAGGGATACTCTCCCATTTCTTCCATACTTGTTAATGGATATATCCCATTGCCGTCATAGCCATACAGGGGTTTGTAAACAATTTTTTTGTGAATATTAAGGAACTCCTCAGCTTTTTGTAGTGAACCTGTAAAGAGAGTTTCCGGTGTGGGAATGTTGTTATGAATGAGACGGGCGGTTGTCTGCGCTTTACTTGCACAAATGGCAATTGCCGACGGACTGTTGACAACAAGGTTACAGTTTTCAAGTGCAGTTAACATTTCAAAATGTACCATGTCCTGTTTCATGCCGCATACCCAGATCAGGTCACCTTCAATATCCTGGGTGAATGGATTGATCTCGTCCAGATTAAGATATGAGTAATCTACATCTGATTTGTCCAGTTCTGCCACTACGGCTCCGGTTGAATTGTCATCAGGCGTATCTGTAGGTTTTTTGAGAATTCTGATCATCTGAATTACCTGTTTAATGAAAATTACACTAATTATTTTTATGCTAAACACGCATGAGGTGTCAGCCTTACACGTTTAGATGATAAATCACAAGTGATTTTTATATCATCAAAGAGAGGGGGCTACTGATCCTCGTACCAAACAGGTATGAGGGGTCAGTCTCACTCGTCTTCGATATTAACGATAGGATCCTGCTCAACATCTGGTATTGAAAATTTTTTCCAGATTTGTTCCCTGAACACCGGTCCGCTGTTATAGGTGCAGAATGGAATTAAACTACCCTCGGGTGTGGCGTAGTGGATGCAGCACTGCTGTACACGGCTGACATCGTAGTTGTATCTGTCCATAAAATGCATGGTGCCGATGAACAGTGCATTCCAGTGAAAGTTCTTAAGCGCATTATAGTCCTGTTGAATAAGTGCTTCTCCCAAGAGCTTCCAGAACTCAC
>DAOVRB010000324.1 GCA_030628325.1 Methanomicrobiaceae archaeon
AGATCAAAAAGCGTGTCTGGATCCGTGAGGGTGACACCCTGATTGTTATCCCGTGGGATTTCCAGGATGAAAAGTGTGACATCACCTACAGGTACACAACACCTCAGGTTGAATGGTTAAGGAGAAACAAATACCTTTAATTATATTCCGTATTTTTCGGTTTTGCTCAAAACCGTATTAATATCTTTTTTACGCAGTGATTTTTTAACAGACTTTTACATCCGTCCTGTCATTAGATTGCATCTTTTGATTAAAAAGCGATCTACATTGGATAATTTCACTTTCCGCACCATATTACAGGCAGTGCCACTTTCATGCCAATAAATGTTTGCCACTATATTTAATAAAAACAGATCTGCCAAAAATAACTTTCAAAAAACCGGAAATTCAACCAGTCACAAAGATTTAAAAAATTAAGGGTTTAGTATCTACTAAATTCCCTTCTTGGACGAGGAGGACGTGCTTCATCCACCCTCATTGTGCGTCCTTCAAATTCGGTTTCATTCAGGGCTTCTTTTGCTTTTTCTGCCTCTTCAGCCGCAGCCATTTCGACAAATCCGAATCCTTTACGTTCAATAATTCTGACGTCTTTGACATCACCATATTGAGAGAACAATTCTTCTAATTGTTTTTCAGTTACTGAATATGTCAGATTCCCGACATATAACTTGCTGGTTTCCATTATTGGTCTCCTCTATATCATTATAAACCTGATCAGTTATGAAACCTTGTTCAAAACGTGCATGACCTCTCACGGTCACGCACTGTTTGATGAAAGTGGCACTTGCCACTTTCATCTTAAATATAATAATCATGAGGGGGGAATAAAATGAGAATCTTCCAGACACATATGAAATTATTACCGGGAGATGTTATCAGTCATTTCCAGTCTTTCTCCCATTCATTTTTCATATCCACGGATTAACCCGAAAATAGCGCCTGTTATCGCAAGGGACGAGGCAATGAAAACCCTGTAACTTGCGATTGCGATCTCCCAAACCGGCAGATTAGCAGAGCGGTAACTTTAGCTTTTTGTCTGATATTGTGTCTCAGTTCCAGATTGTTGGGATGATGTTAACCTGAGATTCTGCGAATGTGCGCATTTCAGAGTACGGTTTCGAGCGTATAACGGAGATAATCCGGTTGTTGAAAACGTGCCTGACGCGTAAGCGTTCAGGCACTGTTTGCTGAAAATGTGAGTTTCATTTTCATGCTTAATTACTGTTCTGCCAGATTAGCACTGGATGGACAGACTCTATCTTCCAGGAGACATTCAGCTGCCCTTACAGATGACACCCCACATTGAGCATCCATTAAAAAGGAAAACTAACCAAAATCATTGAATTTTAGATTCGGAGGCACCCTGCATTTTATTGCGTTTCACATATCTCCGGACCCTGTGGTTGAAATTTTGTTCTGCATAAGGTCTCTCAAATAGTATGCAGTTTATTATCACCCATATCCCGTTGACTGCATATACAAACAAAAGAAAATATTACTACTTAGCCACCTCATAACAATAAGGAAAGAACAGGTGAACAGATGGAGGGTACAAACACAATATGGATCGAAAAATACAGGCCGGTAAAACTTGCCGATATTGTCGGACAAAAAGACATCATTTTACGCCTGCAGTCCTATGTTAAAACCGGCAGTCTTCCCCATCTCCTGTTTACCGGGACTGCAGGGATAGGAAAGACTACCTCTGCCGTTGCCCTCGCGCGGGAGTTTTTCGGAGATAACTGGCGAATGAATTTCCGTGAACTCAATGCCTCGGATGAACGTGGTATTGATGTTGTCAGAAATCAGATCAAGCAGTTCGCCCGCACTGCACCTCTGGGTGATGCAACTTTTAAAGTACTTTTCCTTGATGAAGCCGATGCGCTCACTACCGATGCACAGGCAGCACTCAGGAGAACTATGGAGAATTACGCCCAGAACTGCCGATTCATCCTCTCATGCAACTACTCATCCAAAATAATCGACCCGATACAGAGCAGGTGTGCAATATACAGGTTCAAACCCCTTGACAGGGAAGCGATTACTGTAGAACTTATGCGCATAGCAGAAAATGAAGGACTTTCAGTTTCGGAGGATGCAGTCAGTGCCATTATCTATATTGCACAGGGAGATATGAGACGGGCAATCAATGCCCTGCAGGGTGCTGCGATTATCAGTAATAATATCACAGAAAATATGATCTATGAGATTACATCCAATGCAAGACCGGATGAAATCCTGGAATTAATTCAGGTCATACTTCAGGGCGATTTTGAAGGTTCCGAACAGATACTTCACGAACTGATGGATAAAAGAGGTATCGCACCAAATGAACTTATAAGCCAGTTTTACAGGACACTTGTAAAACACCCGGTGCACAGAACACTTAAAGTGGAAATGATCAGCCACCTGGGACAGGCAGATTTCAGACTAAGTGAGGGGGGAAATAGTGATATCCAGATGGAGGCTCTCCTTGCAAATTGTGTATTAAGTGCACAAAAATACCAGAAT
>DAOVRB010000309.1 GCA_030628325.1 Methanomicrobiaceae archaeon
TTATGTTCTTTTTTTTTCAGGATAATCCTCAGATTCCAGCTTCTCTTTTTTTCTCCGAATTTCTTTCCCCCCATTTAGATCTATTTCAACTTCGCTCTCTCTCCCGGAAAAATCAATTTTAAATGTTTTAGATTGTTTTTCACGATTTTTTACAATGCAGTCATAATTCCCATTTAATATTTTAAAGGAAACACTGCCATCAGTAGTCGTGAAACCCGTAGTAATTACCTGCTTTCCTCTTTTGATAGTTACTTTCATTCCCTGCAGATACTGGTCTCCTGATTTGATGAGAATTCTAAGTTTACCTCTTATCTTCCTGTTTATGGTCCCTATTAATGGCAGTTCACGGGAAAATAGTGGATAAATATGACTTTTATCGTAGATTCTGCAACGTGCCACAATTGACTCTGCTATTCTGTCAGATGTTGAATAAAGTTTATAAATTCCTGATTTTTCCAGAAGATACAGGACCTTGTCTCCAAAAAGCACACCTTTTTCATCAATAAGTATTGCACCATTTACCTCTCCTTTAACGAAGATAAGAATGTAATTTTTCCTAACATTCTCATACACTGCAATACCACTAGTTCCTGCAGTTTTTGCATGATTTAATATTTCTGTAAATTCAAACACACCCTCGTATTTTGAGTTTTCAATAACTTTGTTGAGGAGGTCAGATACCATTATAATTTCACCCCTGTAATTATAGTTCCTGGGCAGCCCGGTACACTATTCCTGACATATAAGTGTATTATGAGGCTGTTGATTGAATACTTTTTCTAAACTTGCCACCGCCGGGTTAATTTGCCCCAACTGTGCGGAAGATATTTCCCCAATTTGGTATAAATGTCAAAATTCCAGATTGACTTTTATCGCTTTTTGTGTGAGGCTAACGCCTCATGTGCGTTTAGCATAAAAGTGACGAATGCCACTTTCATTAAACAGTGCATGACCCTGAGAGGTCCTGCACGTTTTTTTTGAACCTGTTAATAATGTAGATGAACAGTTTGATCGTAATCTCCCTAACCTGATACCAGAATTTGCGTGCCTTCAGATTCTCCCGGGGTATCCTTTTATAGAACAAAGAATACTCTTTTGACAGAATTTCTCTGATGCCACCATTTCTACAGAGCCAGGGACGAACTTCGGAATTCACCAAGATCGTGTTTAATGGTCTCAATCACAAGACGAATGAGTCCGAGCTGGGAATCATTCTCCGCAAGCACGCAGATGAAGAGATCACCCACCGGAGAAATTATAAGCTTTCCTTTGGCCGTTTCAAGAATCATCTGCGAAGCGATTTCCATATCAAGTTCTGTGGTAATCCGGTTTGCAGCTCTTACAAAATCCTCAGACACTGCGGCAACCTGTTCAAAATCAGCATCTCCTGCGGACTGTAATGCAAATCCTTCAAAAAATACGGAAACGGCCTTTACACCAGGCTGTTTGAGCACATTTTCAAGGGTCTCATGAGAGAGAACATTATCAGTACCTTCGGATTCAGCCTCTTTGGCAATTTCACCTGCATCAAATGCGAAAGAGTCCTGAACCATTATGTTGGCCTCATCAAACTCGTCGTTCGTATATTTGTTAAGGACGCAATTGAGGGAATTCCTGTTGGCAAATTTCTCATAGGCCGACCTGCCCGTAAGCTTAAGGTCACCTTCAGCATATGCAGCTGCAACAGGAGTGCCGCTCTGCACAAGTATGAATCCATTTGCGTTGTCAAGGTCGATAACAATACAACCAATGAAATCAGGACTGAATTCAAACAATTTCTCCAGCGATACCTGTATTAAAGCGACACGTTCACCGACCGGGAGTGAGGTATTCATAGAGCAGCTACTATCCTGTCACGCTTTTTCTTAAGCTCATACCTGAGTCTCCCCACATTCACTCCCTGCTGGGCGACGATTGCAATAAGTTCGTCCTCAGAAATGGGTGAGATAAGAATTGGCCCCTCCTCAAGTTCAATGATAATCTGGTTCATCACTTCCTTTCCAAGTTCCCGGCTCATGGCCTCAGAAGTACCAAGACCTGTCGAAGCCATAGCCCCGAGAGCATCAAGATCGATATCCCCGGAGACTGCACTCTCAATTACAAAACCGTCCCTGCCCGCAACAACGGCGGCGGACACTCCGTCAAGTTTAAGAAATTCACTCAGTATCTGTTTCAACATAACTATCAATTCTCCTTTTCAGATTTTTATTTTTTTAGTGCTTTTTTCTTCTCTGCCTCTCACAAGCTCTATATCAATCGGCATCTGTCCTATGGCGTGTGTCGCACAGGATATACAGGGATCATAGGCCCGAATCACCATTTCAATCCGGTTTGCGGCACCCTCAGTCAGGGAACCGTTTACTACAACCTTCCTTGCAACATCCTCAACTCCCCTGTCCATTCCATAGTTGTTCTGGCAGGTCGCTACAATCAGATTGCAGTTGGTCATGAACCCGTTTTCATCAACCGTATAGTCATGGATAAGTGTTCCGCGTGGAGCTTCAACGATTCCTACACCCCGGCTTTTCGCAACACCCAAAACCTCTGTCCTTACATCTTCACCCGATACGGAAGAATCTGAAAGAATTTCAA
>DAOVRB010000062.1 GCA_030628325.1 Methanomicrobiaceae archaeon
GCATTAATTTCATATACTGCACGATATCCCCTCCTTATCGCCTCAAATGCGGTATTTGCATCATCCGCACCCTTCCTTTCATTTATTTTATCAAATATACTGCGCTTAAAGGCCACAAGACCTCCATTGAAATTATATGTGGAATCAACCGAACTCTCCCAGTTACACATTCTGCCATAATATGAGCGATAGACCGACTCCATCCTGCCCGGTTCTGTATCAGAAGAATCATCTGACGGAAGCATATCTGCACAGACAGTTGCAATATGGTTATCACTCAGTAGTCTTGATATGACAGAATTTAATGCATCTTTTTCAAAAAAAACATCAGCACCTGTGGTAACGATCAGATCATTTTTTGCTCCTGCAATTCCAAGATTAAATGATTTATTGGTCCCCATACGTTTCACATTTGTTATAACACAATGCGAAATTTCATTTTCCGAAAAAATCCTTTCTGCGATTATACCGGTATCATCATCAGAGCAGTCATCAATTAAAATTACCTCATATTTCTCCTGCGGGTAATCTGTTTCCAGGATATTGAGAATTCTTTTCTCAATTACTCTCTCTTCATTATAAGCAGGGATAATTATACTGATATCCGGACATTCCGAAGACAAAGCTGGCCTTTTTTGCTGTTTGTTCAGAGATATCCCTACAAAATATACCAGATATGGTATTACTCCTAAAGAGATCAGGATTATGGCTATTACCAATAGTATCATGTATCACCCATCCACGTATTAAACATGAAAGTGGGAAAGTTACTTTCATTCTCCGGACAGGCAACTCCCCGGATTACATCTCCGTTTACAATACACCTGGAATTTAAGCAGATAATTCACTCCACCGTCACACTCTTTGCCAGATTCCTCGGTTTATCAATATCCCGCCCGAGAACCTTCGCAGTCCGGTACGCAAGCACCTGCATCAAAACCGTTACCGCGAGGATCTGCCCGGAAACAGGAGACTTAGGTATGGGGATTAGCACATCCACAATATCCTCAAGGTCCGGATCGTCCACCTCTCCGATACCGATTACAGGTGCACCTCTTGTCTTAATCTCCCTGATATTTGAGAGCATTGCAGTACGGGAGTTCCCCGGTGTGCAGACCGCAACAACAGGTGTATCCTTTGAAAGCAGAGAAAATGGACCATGCTTGAGTTCACCCGCTGCATATCCCTCCGCATGGATATAAGTGATCTCCTTCATCTTTAGTGCTCCTTCAAGAGAAACCGGGTAAAATACACTTCTTCCTACAAAAAACAGGTTCCCGGCACCACTGCAGAGAGATACTGCATCTTCCATATCCAGAAGCAGTACCTCCTCAATCACCTGATGGCACATTTTGTCCATATAATTATACCTGCCATCACACAGGTGATTTACAATCTGGAAAAATACGGCCAGTTGTGCAATAAACGACTTTGTTGCGGCAACACTGATCTCAGGGCCTGCACGCATATAGAGGGTGTAATCCGCCACCCTTGTAACCGAACTCCCAAGCACATTTGTGATCGCAAGTGTCCTGCAGTTGTGCATCTGTGCCTGTTTAAGGGCGGCAATTGTATCCGCAGTTTCACCGGACTGGGTTACGGCAATCACCAGTTCACCCGAAACGGGCCTGAAATATCGAAACTCTGATGCCAGATCCACCCTGACCGGGATATCTGAACACTCCTCCATCATATACCGGAATATCAGTCCGGCATGATACGAAGAACCACACGCAATCACCCTCAGACCAGAGGACCCCTTAATCTCTTCAATTATTTCACCGTCATCCACAGAAGCTAAGGTATTAAAGAAAACCTCGGGCTGCTCATAGATCTCCTTTTCCATGAAATGGGCAAACCCGCCCATTCTGGCAGCACCGGCATCCCATTCAACAATCTCAGCCGCCCTCTCAACCTGATTCCCTGAGTTAAAGATTATAATTTTATCAGAGGAAACTGATGCAATATCCCCATCTTCAAGGAATACTATATTCTGTGTATAATCAAGGATGGTGGTCATATCTGATGATGCAAATATTTCACCGTCACCAAGACCCAAAACCAGCGGACTCTCCATACGTGCTGCAATTATTCCCGGGTCATCTTTACTCATGGCAAGAAATGCATAAGAACCCTCAAGAATCTGTACAGTATCATTAACAGCCTCAAGGAGACTGCCATTTAAATTCTCCTCAATCAGGTGCGCAATCACTTCAGAGTCAGTATCTGATGAGAAAAGATGGCCGCCTGCAATCAGTTCACGTTTTAATTTCGCATAATTACTTATGATACCATTATGCACAACTGCAATATCTCCGGTACAGCATGTGTGCGGATGGGCGTTTTTGTCATCAGGAACTCCATGAGTTGCCCAGCGTGTATGCCCGATTCCGATATGACCTGTAAGCCCGGAGACAGAAGATCCATTTTCAGAGATTCGTCCCTGTTTTTTTACGATATGAATCCCGTCATCAGATGTGGCAATACCAAATGAGTCATATCCTCTGTATTCAAGCTTGTTTAAGCCATCAATAAGTACACCTGCCGCATCACGCCTGCCTGCATACCCGACTATCCCGCACAAGTTTATTTCACCACCACGTTGTCTTTAACAGTACCTGATATCAGTCTGCCTTCTTCAATGGACACATTATTACCCACAATACAATGCTTAAATACAGTAAACGGCGCAGCAGATACCCTATCTCCAAGAATTGCACCGAATTCTCCTGTAATCAGCCTCCCAGACCCGCTATCTTCTGCAGAGAAGATACCGGTAACTGTTGATATGTGATCAGAGAGCACTGCACCCTCACCAATAACCGAGTCCACACAGCGCGAATGAGAAGAGATCTTCACATCATCCATTATTATGGAATTTTTGAGATAAGTGAAGGGCTCAACACTGACACGTGAACCAATACTGGTATCCGGCATAATACAGGCATCCGGACCGATTACACAATCATCTCCGATAATTACCGGACCTTCAATCACAGTCCCGGGACCAATCTTTGTTGCTTTTCCTATCTGTACAGAACCGGATATTGTCGCCCCCCTGCTTATATACCCTGACCTGCATGCAGACAGGGATTTTAAGACACGCGAATTCATCTTTAAGAGATTCCATGGATATATCGCATCCTGCCAGCCAACAGTGGGTATCGCCCTGACCGGAGTTCCATTCCTTATCATACGGTTCACGGCCTCTGGAATTTCTAAGGAATTAAGGTTGTCAAAAAAAGTTTCATCAAGTGAAAAAACACCGGTGCTGACAGTAAGACCAGGATAAATATCCGGTTTCTCAATGATCCTGCAGACCTGCCCGTCCCTGATAGTTACAACACCAAAATTGGATGGCTGTGGATGTTCGGCAACAAGCAGGGCATTTCCGGCAGATTTAATCTGTGCAACTGAGGCAGAATCTATATAATTATCACCAGGAAGGAGAATAAAACGGCCTGTTACCGACTCCTCTGCACATTTCAGTGCATCTGCCGCACCAAGCTGTTTTTCCTGAACCACTACATTGATATCCAGTTCAGACTGGTTTAAATACCTGACAACCTGCTCTCTCCTGTAACCGACAACCACAGTAATATCCGGGATGCCGTTTTCAACAAGAGCATTTATTGTATATTCTATAATCGGATGATTCCCGACCGGAATCAACGCCTTTGGACGTGAGCGTGTAAGCGGACGAAGCCGAAAACCCTCACCGCCTGCCAGAATTACTGCCTGCATAACTGAATTTACCTCCCAATAATCGTATCGCCTGATATATGCCCTTCAACTGATGAGCCGGGTGCCACTTTCACACCGCTTCCTATGACTGAGCCTACATTTATCGAGCAGTTTATACCAAACTGCACAAGATCTCCCACAACCGCACCGAACTTTTTTCTGCCGGTATCCCTGCCAGAGACCTTAACATGACCATGGTCGTGGCGCAGATTCGCAATTTTCGTCCCGGCTCCGAAGTTGCACCCACTGCCGATTACACTGTCACCTACATAATTGAAGTGCGGTATTTTTGTTCCGGGAAAAATAACTGAATTTTTAATTTCAGTACAATGGCCAATGTGACAGTTATCACCAATTGCGGTTGAACCCCTGATATATGCATGAGGCCCGATCTTACACCCGCTGCCGATGATACACGGACCTTCAATACAGGTACCTGCCAGAATAACACTTCCCTCCCCAAGAACGACAGGACCGGTGATAGTAACAAAGTCCTCAATCTCTCCTTTTATTTCCGGTTCCAGATCTGAGAGCATTGATTTATTGGCATCAAGGATGTCCCAGGGTTCACCTACATCCATCCATGATGAGAGAGAAAATGCAGTGAGGGAACGGGAATTAATATAATCCGACAACGCGTCAGTCAGTTCTAACTCACCCCTTTCTGATAGTTCAAGAAGAGAGAGTTTCTCAAAAATTTCCAGATCAAAAAGGTACACGCCTGCATTTATCAGGTTACCCGGTGGGGTCTCTGACTTCTCAACAAGACCTGTCACCACACTCCCGTCCACAGTCACCACACCGAAATCCTGTGGATGTGTACTGGGAGTTACACCCATACACGGGGCAGCGCAGGTACAGATATCCCTGATGTCATCACTTTCAATAATCATATCTCCGTTTAACATCAAAAACCTGCCACTGATCAGGTTCTCTGCTGCAGCCAGTGCATCAGCAGTACCGCGCTGACGGCGCTGGGTCACATACCTGATATTGACGCCGAACGGTGAACCGTCCATTAAGTGCTTTCTAATCTCCTGCTCGTGATAACCTACCACAAATACAAAATCCTTTATCCCTGCCTCCCGTGCAGAGATTACAAGATGTTCTATCATAGGACGGTTCACAAGAGGAAGCATAACTTTGGGTCTCTTTGTGGTGAGAGGACGCATCCTCTTCCCCTCACCTGCCGCCAGTACCACACATTCCATTGTATTACCTTTTCCCTTCAGGTTATTTAGTATTCCCGCGTTTTTAACAGACTCCGTCCCTTCTCTGCCATCTTCCCGGCCACGTCTCCTGTCCGGCCCTCGGCGGTGATCCGCACCTTCGGTTCGGTGCCGCTTGCACGGATCAGACACCATCCGTCCTCCTCAGAAAGACGTATACCATCAGTAGGATTTTCTGCCCCAAGTGCAGAGAGAAGTGCATGCGGATCATCACACGGGAATGATTCCCGAATTATCGGATAATTCGGGAGATTATCTATCTCATCTGCAATATTCCACTCTGATGCAATCCTGCAGAAAAGGGCTGCTGCATAAATCCCGTCAGGACAGAGTGAATGATTTGGAAAGAGCCAGCTTCCCGAGGGTTCGCCGCCAAATTCTCCCCATGAAAGAAGTTCTTCTGAGACATAGGAGTCACCGACAGGTGTCCTGTGCACCTCTGCCACTTCTTCAATTGCCATTGAGGCATCCACTGTTGTCACAACTTTTTCTGCGCCCAGGTATTTTGCAAAGAGAATCAGAAGGTGATCCCCGCCGATATATCGTCCTTTATTGTCAAAAGCCATGAACCTGTCCGCGTCTCCGTCATGGATAAGGGCACAGTCGCAACCAAGAGACCGTACCAGACCGCCCACATATGAGAGATTCGATTCCAGTGGTTCGGAAGGCCTTGCAAACCTGCCGGACAGATTACAGTTGAGACAGTGTGTCTTTACACCTGCACACGCAAGCAGCTCTGGTGTGATTACACTCCCTGCCCCGTTCCCACAGTCAAGGACTACTGAAATATCACTATCTATTGAGACAGAGTGCAAAATAGCATCCATATGTGGCGTAATAATGTCTGCCTCCCGTTCACAGCCCTGGTTTGCCCAGTCTTTCCAGTGGAAGTCATTTATCTCTTCTTCTACCTCCTTCTGCTGCACTTTTGTGAAGGCCGAGCCATCCGGATTAATCAGTTTCATCCCGTTATAGGGTTCCGGATTATGGGAGGCTGTAATCATACATCCGGCACTCCTTTTTTTTGCTGCGTATGCAACGGTCGGTGTGGGTGCAATCCCGCCGTACGTAATATCTCCTCCTGATGACAGCACACCTGATATAAACGCAGACGCAAGTACAGGACCTGTTGTTCTCGCATCCCTGCCTACTACGATATCATTATGTGATAAAGCGACAGCAGAACCAACTCTCACTGCCAGATTTATAAGAGAGGCATCGTACCGCCTCCTGATGCCGGAAGACCCGAAAAGCATGAATTACTTTTGATCATCTTACCTGATATATATATTTACGTGCAGGTAGATTTCGTACGTTTTGGGTTGCTTCCTGTCTGTGTCAGGGGGAATGAAGATTCATTCCTAATCCCCATCCCGATCCAGATCGATCACCTCGTCGGTAAATGCCGTCAGTTGTCCCATCAAAATTGGATCAAGCCCCTTTTCGACGGCAAGAAACATACCTCTGATGTCAAGCAGTCTCAGTTTGCTTGAGAGAAAATGGACAAACTTCGACATATTAGCAGATGGTATGTAAATGAGCATCGCATTCAC
>DAOVRB010000140.1 GCA_030628325.1 Methanomicrobiaceae archaeon
AAGGGCGTTGGGTATAATAATAGTGGCTGCATGCACGACATTTATTGCAATGCTCCCTCTGGTGCTTATGGGTCTGAGTACACTCAAAGGATTTGCCATTATCACAATACTTGGTGTCCTGATTGGCGTCCTGATAACAAGACCGGCATACGGAAAGATAATCATGGCGATTCTTTCCAAATAATTTTTTCATACAGGTGCCATGGTTTTTGGCATCGATTAATAAGGTTTATACCTCTTTTCTACACACTTCTCTTGGTGAATTATGTCAAAACCTGTGTTGATTGATTTTTATGCTGACTGGTGTGGTCCATGTAAGCTGCAGACACCAATTCTTAAGCAATTGAAGGAGATGATGGGTGATTCAGTTGAAATTAAAAAACTGGATGTTGACCAGAACATGGAAGCTGCCACGAAGTATGCTATTCAGGTTGTCCCCACACTGATAATTGAAAAGGACGGAAACGTCATCCATCGTCTTGAAGGTGTAACGGATGCTGAAAGACTAAAAGGGCTCTTAACCCCACTTATAACTTAATTTTTTATATGTCTCTGTCTTCAGAGAAATTGCTTGAAGAAATCATCTCTTTTCTTGACACTCAATATGGTGAAATCCCCTGGTGGCCCGGCAGTACCGAAGAGGTTATGATTGGTGCTGTACTTACCCAGCAGACCCGGTGGACAAATGTTGAGATAGCACTGGGACGCATGAATGAATGCGGGTTGTGCAGTCTCGCAGCGATATACAGGTCAGCTGGCTCTGATATTGAGAGTGCAATTCGCTGCACGGGTTTCTACCGTGTGAAAACAAAACGGTTAAAATCGCTGGCTTCTTTTGTGATTGATAATTATTGTGATGTAGATAGTATGCAGGCAGTCACAACTTCCATTCTCCGCAAAGAACTTCTTTGTGTGAATGGTATCGGTGCCGAAACTGCGGACAGTATACTATGTTATGCACTGAACCGAAGAAGTTATGTTATTGATGCATATACTGAACGTATATGTGGCTGTGCCGGGATTACAGAAAAAAAAGGTCTGCTAAAATCCCTCTTTGAGAGTGTCCTGCCGGAAGATAACCAGGCATACAGATTGTGTCATGCATGGTTTGTTGAATATGCCAAAGAATATTGTGGAAATCGCAGGTGTGGAGAATGTATGATAAAGAATTTGAAATAATCGGAAAAAAACTTTTTTCAGAAGGGCTTGTTACTGCAAATTTTGGGAATATGAGTATCCGTGAAAAAGGTGGTTTTTTCATCACTGCAAGCGGTTCTTTTCTGGATGAATCCACTGAACCGGTGTTTGTATCTGATTCAGGTATACCGTGCCCAGGTGCATCGAGTGAATACAGGGTTCATCTTGAAACATATAAGAGAACCACTGCAGGTGCCCAGGTTCATGTCCACCCGCCGTTTGCGGTTGCTGCTTCTTTTTCATTTGATGAAATAGTGCCACAGGATACTGAAGGAAAAATGTTCTGCCCGTTAATTCCTGTTGTTAAGGGGGATGCCGGGAGCGATGAACTTGCACAAAACGTAGCAGATGCCCTGACCCGGTCACCTGTTGTTATTGCCCGTGCTCACGGGACATTTGCTATCGGTGAGAGCCTGAAAGAATGCTATATTCTGACTTCCATTGTTGAGCACGCCTGTAAAATAATATATTATTGTGGAGGTTTTGGTGGCCTTAAATTGTGAATTTCCTGCCGGAGTTCGCGGTTGAATGTCACAAGCATATCGGCAATAACACCGAACATGAATATTTCAAAACCGACCATTATCAGGAGCACTGTTAGTATTGTCAGTGGAATATGTTCGATGTTGTTGAACCATTCTATCAGGACATAAACGCCGACAAGTACTCCCAGCAGGGTGGTGAACATGCCAATCATCCCAAAATAAAACATCGGGTTGTTTGTTTTGGCGAGGCGGTATATTGCAGTGAAAATTTTTGCACCGTCTCTCACGGGGTGCAGTTTTGTCTCGGTGCCGGGTCTTGCTTTATACTGCACCGGGACAACAACTATTTTCTGTTCGTTCCTGATTGCTTCAACCGCCATTTCCGTCTCTATTTCAAAACCCGCTTCCCTGAGATTCATCTCCCTGACACTTTCAAGTGTGAAGGCACGGTATCCTGACAGTATGTCCTGGAGATATCTGCCATGGGCGACCTTGAAGAGATAGTTCATGATCTCGTTTCCAAAACGGTTCAGTCTGCTAAGTGCGTCTTCGTCAGGATATTTCAGGCGGTTGCCGATGACATGATCTGCACCCTCCTCAAATAATGGGTTAAGCATAATTTCTGACTCTTCAGGGAGATATGTCCCGTCACCGTCCAGCATTAATATGTATGGCTGTTTTATAAGAGATATTGCTTCAATGATTGCATCGCCTTTCCCCTTCCCTTTCTGGATTTCAACCTGTGCACCTTCTTTTCTTGCGATTTCAACAGTTTTGTCACTGCTTCGGCCGTCCATAACAAAAATGTGGGAGAAACCCAGTTCTTTAAATGACCTGATTAGTGATCCGATAGTTGGAGCTTCATTAAGTGTCGGGATGAAGATACATACCTCATCCCGGTTTATTTTATCAGGGTTCATGTTGTTTACCATATGTTTCTTGTAATTGTCCCCGGATTTGGTTGATATAAAATATCAGCATTCTCTTAGTGCAATTAACCCTCTCAAACCGGCTAATATGAGTCGGAATTATCATTACAATTATGTTGATTTACGGACCGGAGATAATGTGTCTATTTACCCGGAAAAACCTGATTTGACAAGTTCTAATTATTATATTATAATAGTGAAATAAGAGACTTTCTGATGTTTACTGCTGCAGGTATGTTTTAGAAGGGGTATAAATCCGGGTGGATGGTATTTGCCCGGGTGAAGAGTCTGAATTATTAACCTGAATTTAGACTACAGAATTTAGTAACCTGTTTTGTACCCCGGAACCAACATTTGAAATCTCTGCAAATTCCTCGAGTGAAAGTGCCTCTGCCCTTGCTTTTAAGATTGTTTCAGGTAATGTGGAGAGCATTTTTTCCACACTATCCGCACCCAGTGCACCTTTACTGAGTTTTAGTGTTTTTCCTATGGTTTTTCGCCTGTGTGAAAATAGTTCCCTCACAACAAGCGCATAATATTTCCTGTCATTGATCTGGAATTTCGGTTCATGAGGTGTGATCTTTAACACCCATGAGTATACCTCAGGTGGCGGGTTGAATGATTTTGGGGAGAGTTCCAGCATCGGTTTGACATAGGCATAGGTTTGCACCATAACTGAAAGTCGTCCGCATCCGGTTGTCCCGGGTCTGGCAATCATTCTCTGTGCAAACTCTTTCTGATACATGAGAACGGCAACTTCAAAACCTATGTCCATCAGACGAAATGTAATCTTTGATGAGGCAGAGTACGGAAGATTTGCGACAACTATCTCAAACGGTGGAATATCGCACTGTATTGCATCGCCATGAATCAGCGTCAGTTTACCGTCATTAATTTCTGAGAAAAAGCGTTTTTTCAGGTGGGATACCAGTTTAGAGTCAAGTTCTACTGCGATTACATCAGCACCTTTTTCCAGAAGGGCGTTTGTAAGTGGTCCCTCACCAGGTCCAATCTCAAGAACCCGCCTGTCTTTTACACTTTCAAAACCTGCAATTTTTTCAATTGCTTTTTTATTGATCAGGAAGTGCTGGTCGTGACGGGCTTTCATTTTGAAGTGAAGATATGGTATTTTGTGTCAGGATTTTCGATTTCCTCGATTATCCGCTTTAAAATCATCTGTTCCGGGTGTGGGATTGCCTTTATTCTTTCACTAATATCAGCGAAATTCTCAAATAGTTTTTTTTCCCGTGTTTCAAGAATTTCCCACATTAGTTTTTTGCCAATTCCCGGGAGGAGATGAAGCATATGCTGCTTTGATGTAATTGGAACTGCTTTGTTGAAGAATGCAACAAACTCTTCCTCTCTGTCCTTTACTATTGTTTCAATTGCAAAAGGAAGTTCAAGGCGCGCAGTCTTTGTCAGGTCATTGTACCCTATGCGGCGTTTTACCCTCTCAATTTTGTCCCGTTCCTTCTCGCCAATGTACACAGTGTCGTGAATATTGATTTCATCTGTCTTTGGCACGAGTTCAAGTAGTTTAAACTGGTCTGTACCAACGGCCTGTAGTACTGATTCATGTTTAAAATGTGGCCGTCTGTCATCAACATACCCTCTTGGAAGGAAGTCAATAACTATTCCATAGAGCTCTTTTTTGTCAGTCCTCATGACAACTACCTCAGAAATTAGCCATTACAAGATCAATGATTTCATCGAGTTCTTCACCTGACAGGGTGAACCTTTCTTTTGCATAAATTGCTCTGAGTTCATCCCTTGTCCGGGGCATAATATTAACAATCCTGTATGCAATGTCAGGCTTAATTTTCTCGAGTTTAAGAAGCTCCTCTA
>DAOVRB010000259.1 GCA_030628325.1 Methanomicrobiaceae archaeon
AGTGACAGTCCCGGGTGCAGGAGAAATCCGGGTGAAAATCACAGGAGATCCGGATAATATCAGAGCAGAGATCCGAGTGCCTGCTCCTGAACTGATTACTGTGCCTGAGGTTGGTGCAGGGACGGAGGTTGAGGTTTCAGGTGTGGGGGAAAATGTGCCACTTCATGAGACTCATAATGGCATTGATACCCCGGGGCCGGGTCACAGCCACAGTCACCCTGCAGAGAAACGCTCATTCACGGTGAGTGAGATTGAATTGTTCTGTAAATCACCTGAGAAATATGAGATGATATACAGGAAAAAACGCCCGGAGCATCCGTCTGCCTCCCGCCAGGGGATCAGCAGGCCGGATATCCGGGGTACTGTGATTCACCGTGTATTTGAGGGTAAAGACCCGGCTGTTGTGCTTCTCTCATATGGCATCAGGGATGAAAAAACAGAGAGCGAGTTGCAGGATCTTTACGAAACTTTCCTCTCAACTGATATTATGCAGTCTGCGGTGGAAAGTCACTGTGAGGTCTCTTTTTCAGGAGAGATTGAAGGTGTTCGCCTGTCAGGTAAGATAGATCGGATTGTTAAGACCACAGACGGAAAGTGGTTTGTAATTGACTATAAGACTGATGAGATCCGGGAAAGCGGGAGAGCCGGTGAGGGAATGCCTGAAGTGGGAGAAGAGGGAGGAAATGGTCATTATGAAGAAAAAAAGGCAGAGAAATACCTGCTTCAGATGGCTGTGTATGCCACTGCTGCTGAGCGTATCCTTGGTGTACCTGTCACTCCCCTGCTGTACTTCACAAAAACAGGCAGATTTGTAAAGACTCCCGGGTCTGATACTGAGAGGGAGGAAGTGCTTAAGAGGATGAGGGATACGGTTGATGAGATGGTTGAAACTGAGAAGAGAGAGTGAATTATTGTTTTATTTGATATTCCCTGAGATTTTGGATGGGATATGGGTAATTTTTGATCAGAGGAGGCGACTCCCTCTTTATAGTAAGTGCCAACTGTCAGACTTAGGGTTTAATTCTGATTTCAGGTAGTATCTCTACAGACTCAGGGAATCTTACATTTTTCATACGCATCATGCTTCCATTGTTATCGTAAACTACCGTAACACCCAGTGACGTGACAGTAATTGGTTTACCGTTACATTTTTGTGTATTACAGTAGTTAACAGTAGATATGGATCTTCACCACCTGCTGACACTTATTCAGTCAGGAGAATCAGAGCATGTTGAATTCAAGAGAAAAGCAACAAAAACACTCCACCATGAAATCGCTGCATTCGCAAACGCAGACGGTGGGCATATCATTATCGGCGTGGACGACAATGGGAAGCTTCTCGGCACCGATGTAAAAGCGGCTCTGGAGAAAATAACCAGCTCACTCCAGTCCATTATCCCTCTGCCACGGATCACAACCAACAAAATAACAGTTGATGGCAGAGATATCCTCGTAATCGGGATCGAAAAAAGCTCAGCGCTGTGTTCGATAGGCGGTATCGTCTATATCAGGATCGGCACAAGCGTCCGCCCCCTCTCAATCCAGGAGATCCTCATGATCGCATCAGAACTGGGGACGATCAACTGGGACGAGACACCGATGATCCCAAAAACAGATGCAGATCCGCACTACATTGACTGGTTCTTTGAAAAAGTCAGGGAAAACCGTGGAAAAACCATCGCAAAGGGCGACCGAAACAGGTACCTGCGCAGTGCGGGTGCACTCCACACCTTTCCTTTGGAAAGTTGTTCCAGCACCACTCCCGAAGGAGTGGTGGCACTCCGAAACGAGAAGCTCACCAATGCCGGAGTGCTTTTCTTCACAAACGCAACAGAGCATATCCCACATGCAAAAATTCGCAGGATAGGTATGGAAAAAGAAGGTCCGGTGTGGAGCAAAGAGTATGATGGTCCGGTCTGGCAGGTAATTGAGACAGTCTATACCGATCTTCTCAGGGATATCAGACGGCTCGATGTGGTAGTTGGAGCCCATCGAATCAAGATTGATGAATATCCTTCACGGGCTATCCGTGAAGCAATCATCAATGCGGTTGCTCACCGGAATTACACGATTAATGCGGATGTAAAGATTTTCCATTATCCGGATCGGTTTGAGATCAAAAATCCGGGCGGACTGCTCCCTGGAGTTGACATCACTGACCCGGAACACATTCCCAGAAATACGGCACTCTCAAACCTCCTCTATGATACAGGTTATATCGAACGTTACGGTTTTGGTATCAGAATGATACATGACGAAGTTGCCCGTCATCCGCTCTGTACTGTTGAGTTCAAACCATCATCTGCCACATTTACGGTAATCTTCCGGAAAGAAATGTCTCTGGTTATGGATGATAGAGACCGGGAAATAGTGAAAAATCTCAATAAACCTATGAGAAGTAGTGAAATCGCACAATTATTGGGAGTTTCAAAACCTACGGCAATCAGGCGGTTAAAGAAGCTTGAAGAATTGAATCTGGTGGAGAGAGAAGGAAAAGGGGCACACACCTGTTATGTAATAAAAAGATGACCTCTGTTCCTTTCAGGTGGTGCGTATTCTCTTGGGTGTGAGCTTTATCCATCTTAATCGAATAATGTGAAATTATTGCTTGGACGGGCTTCATAATTTATTTAACCTCGATCTAGTAGTTATTCAGTCACTTATATTGTAATCGCGGTTTGAGTTTTTGCCCCATCTCCTTTTTACACCATTATACGGACTTTATTATCCACTTGTTAAGTTACTGACATAGGGCTTACCCCCTTCTGCCAGAGACTCCTCAAGCTGCCTTACTAAATCCTGGGCCCTCAGATTACAACATGCGTTACGGCAAAAGTATCCCTCTTCAAAAACCCAGGTATCGTTTTCTAACAGATATCTTCCTGGCTTTCCGTCTATGTACATCTGTGAATCGTTATAAGCACCAAAAAAGGGCTGCAACTCATTGACATAATAATTTCCATCTGAATCCTCAAAAATATCGATACTCATGGAACTGAAATTACCCTGACTGCAGATCTGCTGAGTCATCCGG
>DAOVRB010000117.1 GCA_030628325.1 Methanomicrobiaceae archaeon
AATTATTTTCCACTGACAGAATTTTCATTACATCCCTTTCTGTGATTATTCCCACAAGCCTATTTTCCCTGTCAACTATAGGAATGCCACCGCATTTTGTGTTAACAATTATTCTTACCGCATCATCAAAACAGGCTCCTGCGTCAAGCGTTATGAGCTTCGTACTCATAATTTCTCTGACACTTTCATTGATAGCTGCAATCAGATTTCCCTTGTGTTTAACCTGAACCAGATTAAACCTGCTTCCGCCGCCAAGGAAATCAATTATATCCCCGGCAGTTACAATGCCACGAATCCTGTTTGTACCCGGATCAGTTACAGGTAAACGACGAAAACCATGTGAAGTCATTGTACCGACTGCACTAATTATAGTTGAGGTTTGTGGGACAGAGATTACATCCCTTGTCGCAACATTAAGTAATTCACTGCTCTTTCCGGCGATGTGGGATTCAAATTCAAGAGGACCTCTCTCATTTTTCCCGGGCATTTTTAACAGTTTATCTCCCTGTTTCTGATTTTTAATATTCCTATGCATGTGAACCATCCTATATCCGGAGGTTGTTCAACAAATCCTGACGATTAATAATTCCAATAATCTGCCCATCATTTTCAATAACAGGCAGATGGCTGATATCATGTCTGACAATAGCTTTTGCCGCATCATCCAGACTATCTCCTTTAAACGCGACAATAGCCGGAGTCGTCATTACAATTTCAACTGATGTGTTTGCTGAATTAGAAATAGAAGACCTTACACGACCTGTATTGAGAAAGTCTTTTCTCGAAACTATACCAACAACAGCATTATCTTTTTCAACCGGGAATGCCGAATATCCGCTTTCGGTTATCAGAGAATATACCTTCTGAATACTGTCATCCGGAGCGCATGTAACAACACGACGTGTCATAACATCTCCGACCAGCCCATGGAGTTCATGCCTGTTTACCAGTACAGGGAACAGTTCAGACAACAATATGCTTCCAATAAATTCACCTTTTGCCCCAACTACTGCTGAACTGTCGGTCCCTGCATCTCGTATTGCAACTGCTGCATCCTCCAGGATGGCATCAGAATATACAGAAGGCGCATCCTTTAGGAAACCATCAATAGTAACATTTGATTTCGTATCAGTTACCCGCAGTACATCAGTTATGTCAATATATCCAACAAGAGTTCCTTTCTCATCTGTAACATAGAGTTCTCTAAAGCCCTCCTCACGTAGAAGTTGTCTGGCTTTTGTAATATAATCTGTAATATACAGTACAGGTGACTTAACCAGCAGGTCGGATACAACCTTCATAACAGCCGTTCCTCCATGCGACAAACCGGGCAGAGCATCCTGTTATCAACTGATTTCAGGTCATCTGTCATCGTCCCACATCCATCGCAGACACCCATGACCATCTCATCATCGTCACGATTTACTTCAATGAGTTCTGAGAGAATCTCATTCATTTCATTTGCTACAGAGAGAAGATCACGAACAGTTACAATTCCGATTACCTTATCTTTGTCAACAACAGGGAGCCTTCTTACCTTATTTTTCACCATCATGTGAGCAGCATCACCGACAGTACTTTGTGAATTAATAGTAATCAGTGGAGTGCTCATTACTTTGCTAACATAAACTTTGTCAGGTTTGAGATTTTTAGCTACTACTTTACAGTTAATGTCCTGTTCAGTAATTATACCCACAGGTACATTTTTCTGTAAAGCGATACAACTTCCCACTTCATCACGACACATCTTTTCAGCAGCTCTGAAAACTGATGCCTCTGAATCTATGCTGGTCGTTGTATACCGCATCACTTCATGAATTGGCATACGTGTCTCGAAGCGGCCTGTGTTCATTTTATTTTCACTCACATGATCACCCCAAATATCTCACCCGGATATTAAACCGGCGAGAGGGTAACACCCGTAACTTTGCGCCTTTTGTATAAAATAGTGATGCCGCGCTGTCACCATCTGATTTCCCAGTGATTTTGATTTTCAATCCGGAGTTAATGGTGCTTAAAAAACTCAAATTTCTTCAGAGAATCAAGTTAGACATACCATCATCAGGATTAAACCTAAATCCAGGTCAACACATTTTTTGAATAATCACTGATTTTTCCGACAGCGCCATCACACCGGATTTCATAATAGATCATCAATATATATGGTCTCAGGCAGAGTAAAAACAATATACGTATTTATTTGAGAATGTAATAGTGAGATCAGATAAAATATATCAGACAATGAGGATGGTTTAATGAATTTCTTTGTTCGAACAAGAAAAAAACTTTCAAAAATTTTAAAAGCATTTTTCAGGAAGCGCCAGTCCCGTATAGGCATATACGGCCCTCCAAATGCAGGTAAAACAACTCTTTCAAACAGGATTGTACGTGACTGGACAGGAGATGTCGTTGGTCCGGTTAGTGAAATCCCACATGAAACACGTCGTGCCCGCAGGAAAGAAGGAATTGTAATCTCAAATTCCAATGGGAATACTCTGACAATTGACATTGTCGATACCCCAGGAGTGACCACAAAAATCGATTATAAGGAATTCATGGAATATGGCCTTGAGAAAGAGGAAGCAATAAAACGTGCAAGGGAAGCAACAGAAGGTGTTGCAGAAGCAATGCACTGGCTGAGAGAAGATATTGATGGTGTTATCTACATGCTGGACAGTACCCAGGATCCATTCACACAGGTCAATATCATGCTTGTTGGTATTATTGAGAGTCGTAAACTCCCTGTATTGATTGTTGCAAACAAAAACGATCTGCCAGACGCAGCACCCAACAGGATTAGAAGTGCCTTCCCGCAGCACCCTGTTATTTCAATTTCCGGCCTTGAAGGGAATAATGTTGAAGAACTTTATGAAAAAATGCTGGACTATTTCGGGTGAGATTAAATGATACAGGGAGTACAGATAGATCTGATATCAGCAGAACGCCTTGACAGGATGACTGTCATGGAAAAAGTCCGTCTCATCCTGGACGACGTTATGGAAGGCAATATTGTTGTGCTGGAAAAAGGACTTTCGCCAAATGAACAAAGTCAGTTGATTGAAATTACAATGCGTGAAATAACCCCTGATGGTTTTTCCGGTATTGAAATGGAAACATATTCTCGCGATAATGAAGCCAAACCAGGATTCTTCGGACGTTTGATGGGAAAAAAGGATCCGGGCGCACGCCTTACGGTTATTGGTCCGGCAGATCAGATGAAGACAATAAGGAAAGACAAAGACTTCATTAGCACATGGGTTTCTTCACGGTGAGTTATAAATGGCACATAAGTGCACTAAGTGTGGAAGGGAATTTGCTGACGGATCAATTAAAATCCTGAAAGGATGCCCAAGTTGCGGCGGAAATAAATTTCTGTACATCAGAAACACTGATCTCCACAAGGATGTACTGGAAGAGAAAAGTGTTGAAACGATCGCAGCAGAAACAAAAGAAGAAATCATGGAGATCAAACCGGAAATACATTCTGAGGTTGATATTTATGACAGAATTGAAAGCATTCGTGTATTAAACCCCGGTTCATATGAACTGAATATAGAGAAACTTGCAGAGAGTGATGAACTGGTTGTCAGAGTTGGGAATGAGGAACAATATATTGTTGATATCCTGTCAATGTCAAAAAGTAAAAAAAAGAGGAAACCAAATGACAAATAATTCTTTGAGACTCTTCTCCTTTTTTCTGATCTCTGATTTTTAACATCCTTTCTCGCAGTACACACAACAACCGGAACAGGAGGGATACTTGTCTATTCCTCCTGTAACCTATCACAGATCAGGGGGGTGGGTTCAAGGGAAGTGGGGTACAGTCTCCCCTCCCCGGGAGCAGACAGAGAGTTCCCCCCTGAAGATGCGAGTTTTAAAATAGGGATGAAAAACCCTGTGGCAGTGTTTACCCCGCCTGTACCCAGACCAAAATTTATACTTAAATGTATGCCCATTTTTTCATTATTCCAGAGTGAATCAAGAGAAATCTTGTAGTTGATAAAACGATTTTTTATGGTGTTCATATGCCGGATCTCATTCTCATGCCCTTCTGCCGGCACCACATATACAACATATAGTGAAAGTGCCATCATCATCATTGCAAAAATCAGAATAAAGGCAATAACTTCTGATATTGCACTTTCCTGACTGCCTGCGTTCATCTGAAAAAAGATATATTTAACAAATATATATATATATATTTGCTTTCATAGTTCGGGAGTTCTCACCTACATATTGTTAATCTAAGACAGACAAACTATAAGACACCGCAAATAATGCAAATATATGGTGATTTGAGAGTGAGTGAAAAAATACACTGGGCAGATGTCTGTGCCGCAGAAGTCCCGCAGGAGATCACCCACAGGGTAGCAACAGGAATTACGCCATCAGGGCCAATTCATATTGGAAACATGCGTGAAGTCATCACCGGAGATCTGGTCCACAAAGCGATGACTGACCGGGGACTTAAAAGTGAACTGGTCTATATCGCCGATGACTTTGATCCACTCAGGAAGGTATATCCTTTCCTGCCTGAGAGCTACAAAGAATATATCGGAAGGCCTCTATGTGACATCCCGTGTCCCTGTGGAGAGCACAAAAACTATGCAGAACATTTTCTTGAACCATTCCTGCAGGCACTGGATGAACTTGATGTAAAACCCACAGTGATACGTGCAAGTGAGATGTACAGAAGTGGGGCATATACAGAAGAAATTTTAGCAGTTCTCAAAAACAGTGACAAAATAAAAGAAATTCTTGAGCGTGTATCCCGAAGAACACTCCCTGATGACTGGGTCCCTTTTTACCCAATCTGTGAAGTCTGCAAAACTATCAGCAATGCCGCAATCCTCGAACATGACCCTGAAGGACATCTCGTAAAATACCGGTGTGAGTGTGGGCATGTTGGTATTTCGGACTATTCAAAGGGCGAAGGGAAACTGGTCTGGCGTGTTGACTGGCCGATGAGATGGGCGCACCTTGG
>DAOVRB010000023.1 GCA_030628325.1 Methanomicrobiaceae archaeon
CACAGGAAGTTACACTGTCCTCTTACAACTCAATGGATATCAGGACTGGTCAACCATAGCGACAGTCTCTTCAGGCGGTGTCTCATCCGTGTCTGCAACACTCTCACCGACAGCACAACCGACAAAATCAGGTGCTCTTCCGATACCTGCCCTTGGAGCAGTTGCAATTGCAGGCTTTGCCCTGATAATGCTGAGAACAGGAAAAGAGTAACCTTTTTTCATCTTTTTTATAGTCAAACACATACTTTTAGTAAAACGTCTGGCACGAACGCCGTGGCAGTCGGCGAAGGTGAAGAGACCGTTTTAAAAATCCCAGAATACGGAATTTCAAAAGGTATTTTTGGGCTTGCATTCAGAAAAGAGGGTGGGGGCGTTGTAATGACTCCTGCCACCCCTCTATGCAGAGAGAATTAAACACTATATTTTCACTGTCAGCTGAACCTGACAGACCGGAAATGAACCGGCCCGCGGTTCTCCCGACTTTTGTGTGTTCAGACGCCCTACAAATAGATATATACCATAAGGAGGAGTAATTCCTGTTGATTAACAATGAATACTCGTAATTTGAAAATTTGTGGAGTTGCACTCTTTGCAGTTCTCTCCATCCTCACATGTGCCGTCGGTGCAGAGACTGGCCTTCCTCTCGGGCCGGGCCCTGTTATCGGAGGAAACGAAGGCTGGTTCCAGTTCAATTCAAATGTGAATGGCGCAACGGTCTATGTGGACGGAAACGCTGTAGGTACAACCCCGTATACCATGTCTGTATACAGCACAGGAACACCTTATTCGAGCGCATATGCCAGCAAGTCAGGATATTATGACAGCGGTACAAAATCACTAAGCATGCCTTCAGCAGGGCAGACAAACACCTATTACTTCACCCTGCAGCAGATCACGCCACCAACACCGGTGCCGTCACCAACACAGATTTCAGTGACATCAAACCCAAGCGGTGCAAATCTCTACATTGACGGAATCTACTATGGCAGAACACCACAGACAGAGAGGGGGTTCTCACCCGGACAGCACACAGTAAGGCTTGAAAAGGATGATTATGAATCCTGGACAGGTTATGCACGGGTCACAACAGGTCAGACCACATATATCTCAGCCAGTCTTATTCACCGGCCGACTGACGGAACAATTTCCGTGACAACAACCCCCAACGGTGCATACATCTACATTGACGGAAGCTACATGGGTGAGTCACCAAAAGTGATCGGCGGTATTTCTCAGGGCAGTCACCACGTTGAGCTTGAAAAAGCAGGTTACAGTGACTGGACAGGACGTGTCACCGTCTCATCAGGACAGGTGACATACGTTAGCCAGAGGCTTGTCAAGCACACACAACCCACAACAGGTTCAGTTGCGGTCACTTCATCGCCTTCATGGGCATATGTCTACCTAGATAATGTATATCAGGGACAGACAACTCCCGGTGGTTCATATGTGATTAACAATGTCGTAGCAGGCACTCACACACTCAGGCTGACCCTCTCAGGTTACACTGACTCTGAAACATCTGTTACAGTCAACTCAGGCCAGAGATCGGTCGTCTCATCTGTGCTTACACCAGGTGGATCACACCCCGCACCGGGAGCTTATGGATCAATTGATGTAACATCTTCACCAACAGGCGCAACGGTTTACGTGAACAACGTAAACAAGGGCATTACACCGGTAACTGTATCGGATCTTGCCACAGGAAGTTACACAGTCCTCTTACAACTCAATGGATATCAGGACTGGTCAACCACAGCGACAGTCTCTTCAGGCGGTGTCTCATCCGTGTCTGCAACTCTCTCACCGACAGCAGGACCAACAAAATCAGGTGCTCTCCCGATACCTGCCCTTGGAGCAGTTGCAATTGCAGGCTTTGCCCTGATAATGCTGAGAACAGGAAAAGAATAACCTTTTTTCATCTTTTTTATTTTTCAGGACCCGGACAGGCATGAACTCCATGCCATCAGTTCGCTTCTGGTTGACAAAACCTTTCAAGACTGCAACTACAGAATAATATATATGCGGTTCACGGTCATCTCACCTGAAATTTATACATATGGCGCAATGCTGATTGCAGGTATTCTGAAGGATGCAGGATATGATGTAACACTCTCAAAAGACCTGAAAGCTAAAAAAGGGGAGATTGTGATGCTGAGTCTCTACTCAACCCATCACCTGATGAGTGATGAGATGAAGTCCTTTGTACGGGAGCAGAAGAGTCTGGGCAATACCTGTATAGCAGGAGGGCCCGTATCCGCATATCCTGAAATAGTGCTTGGTGAACTTGATGTGGACGCCGTGGCAGTCGGGGAAGGTGAGGAGACTGTGTTAAAAATCGCAGAATACGGACTTTCAAAAGAGATCCCGGGGCTTGCATTCAGAAAAGATGGGGGAGGCGTTGTAATGACTTCTTCCGCCCCGCCCGCAGATATAAACCGCCCTATGCCGCTGATCCCGCCGGATATTTCACAGCAGGATATCAGGGGCGCAAGCGCCTATATTGAAACACACAGGGGCTGCATCGGAGCCTGCACATTCTGCCAGGTGCCCCGTTTCTTTGGAAGAGAGATCAGAAGCCGTGAACTTAACGATATTATCAGAGAAGTTAAGGAATTCAAAAAGATGGGTGCGACCCGCCTCTCGGTAAGTGGCGGGACAGGGTCCCTCTACCAGTACAAAGACGGTAAGTTCGATGAAGATGCTTTTGTAAAACTCCTTGCCGCACTGGCGGCAGAGATGGGGCCAAAAAACGTCTCCGCACCGGACATCAGGGTGGACTGTATTACTGACACAATTCTTGAGGCAATAAAAAAATACACCATAGGCTGGCTTTTCTTCGGTTTTGAATCAGGGAGTGACCGCATCTTAAGACTCATGGGCAAGGGTGCAACAGCAGAACAGGCATCAGAGGCGGTTGCCATGTGCCGCAAACACGGCCTGAAGGTGGCAGGGTGCTTCATTGTCGGTTATCCGACAGAGACAAAAGAGGAGTATGAGATGACAAAAGAGTTCATCACCGAACACTGGCTCGATGATGTTTTTATATCCATTGCAGAGCCGATACCGGAGACACCACTCGCAAAACTGGTACTGGATACCCCTAAGGAGAAAAACCCCACATACATGCCCCACACAGGCGAATACAAGAGCCTGAAACTGACAGAGAGTGAGGCACGCTCTTTTGACCTCCAGATGCACGCCGATATGTACAAACCCGCACTGCATGTTGTAACTGATGAGGTGTTTAATGCCTACCTGCAGTCGGCCAGAAAAGACGGTGCAGATGTGAGAGCAGTGACCGAACTTCTGTTTAAATACAAATACAAGTACAAATAGAATCCCCAGGTAACAGAGAAGAATAACAGACAAAAAAGATGACAGGCAGGGATAACAAAAAATGAAACAGGGATATATTCAGATATACACAGGAAACGGGAAGGGAAAAACAACAGCAGCTCTGGGAATTTCACTCCGTGCAGTATGTGCAGGAAAACGTGTCTTCTTTGGCCAGTTTATAAAGGGGATGGAATACAGTGAACTCAGGGCGCCAGAATACCTGCCGGATTTTGTAATTAAGCAGTTTGGCAGGGGTTGCTTTATTGAAAATAAACCGGAAGAGGGCGATATTATCGCCGCCAGAGCAGGTCTGGAGGTTTTTGATGCGGTGCTTAAATCCGGAGAATATGATCTGGTTGTTCTTGATGAGGTCAATGTTGCCATACACTTCGGGCTGATTGAAACCGGGGAGGTATTGAAAGTTCTGAAAAACCGTTCGCCGGGTGTGGAAGTTGTGCTTACAGGAAGGTACGCACCTGAAGAACTGGTGGAGATCGCGGATCTTGTTACTGAAATGCGTGAGATTAAGCATTATTATAAAAAGGGTGTTAAAGCCCGGACAGGGATTGATAAATAAGATATTTTACGGTTTTCTCTGGATTTAGAATAAAAGGCAGGTCTCCGGACAAAACAGGTTTTTGTGTGCTATCCTCTATGTGCGGTTAAAATGTGCAGGTCTAATAGCCAGTAAAAAGAAACTATTGTGGTAATTATGTCCGGCGAATGTGCACGGCCGTTTCTGAAATGGGCCGGTGGAAAAACTCAGTTATTAGACAAAATTAAAAGCAGACTGCCGAAAGAGATCAACAACGGCAGGTACACAACCTACGTCGAACCATTTGTAGGCGGAGGTGCCGTTTTCTTCCGGCTCGCACAGACATATGACTTTCAGGAGTGCTACATCGCAGACATCAATAGTGATCTGTACATCACATATACAGTTGTCAAACAGAATGTCGAAGAATTAATCGGGAAACTTCGGATTATCAGAGAAGAGTTTCTGAACTGTGACATTGAGACCAGAAGAGATTTTTACACCACCGTTCGTTCAGAATTCAACCGGACAAAAAACGAGCCTGACTGCGACAGGTACAGTGAAGCGTGGACTTTGCATGCATCCAGGCTTATTTTCCTGAACAAGACCTGCTTTAATGGCCTCTACAGAGTAAATTTAAGCGGGGGGTTTAATGTACCATTTGGAAAGTACAAGACCTACCCTATCCTGCAGGAAGAGATTCTCCGGGCAGATGCCGAAGTTCTGCAGAAGACAGAAATATATCAGGGTGATTTCACCCATATCGCAACTCATATCGATGAAAATACTTTTGTGTACTTTGATCCCCCATACCGGCCTCTGAACTCTACATCATTATTTACGGGCTACGCAAAGAACGGATTTGACGATGATGAACAACGCCGTCTCGCAGCGTTCTTTGCAGAATGTGATGCAAAAGGGGCACGTTGCATGCTCAGCAACTCAGATCCGAAAAACGCCGACCCAAAAGATGAGTTTTTTGATGAACTCTATGCAGGATTTAATATTGACCGCGTTCCCGCAAAGAGGATGATTAACTCTGACAGTTCAAAACGGGGATCGATTAATGAGATCATTGTAACAAATTACTGATGTCGGGTTGGTGTTGAGCTGATATGATGTTGGTTAACGATGAACAAAATTGACCAACGGTGATCAGGTAACGATCTTCAGGCGGGAGACCGGCTCTCAGGGTTTATACCCGCCAATGGCTGATACTGGCTGATGTTAATTCCATGGTTGGTTAATACCAGTGCCAATTTACTGAACTGTATTACTGAACTTGCGATCAAAGCAGACAGAAAGCCCACAACTTCCACATAAAAATTATACTCAGAAAAATAATAGGCCGGGGCCGAGATTTGAACCCGAGTCGGGGGAACCACAATCCCCTAGGATAACCAGCTACCCCACCCCGGCAGGTAGAATACCCTTTTTACTTGGATGGTACAATTAATTAAGGTATCTTTTTTATCCCCCAATACCAAAAAAGAGAGTAGTGGGCCAAAAGAGAATACCGGCGAGAGTTACAGAGTCGGCAATGTCATCCTGAGCATTAACAAAAACAGGCGTAACTTATTATGGGTCAGGCACATTTATAGTCAAAAATAGTCGAAAACCAAACTTTTCAGGAATGTTTGGTTTTCTTCTTATATGTGCCAAACGTTCGCCACTATACTATGAAAAATGGAAACGGGCATTAAAATCCGGATGACTTACCATGAAAACGTGCATGACCTCTCAAGGTCACGCACTGTTTGATGAAAGTGGCATTTGCCACTTTCATGCTAAATGGAACTCACGTTTTCAGGAATAAAGGCAGATTATCATGAGCAAAGGGAAGAAGGGCAAAGAAAAGAAAGGGGATAGCAAAACCTCTAAAATTCGCACACCGATCGTATGCGTACTCGGGCACGTTGACCACGGCAAGACATCACTTCTCGACAGAATCCGGGGGTCATCGGTTGTTGATAAAGAAGCAGGCGCAATCACCCAGCACATCGGCGCAACAATCGTACCTCTGGAAGCCATCTTAAAGATGAGCGGAATTGAGGGAAAAACAGAGTTTGAAATTCCCGGACTCCTCTTCATCGACACTCCCGGACACCAGGCCTTCACCACACTCAGGGCCCGTGGCGGAGCGCTTGCGGACATGGCAATACTTGTTGTCGACATCAACGAAGGGTTCCAGCCACAGACTATAGAAGCACTCCACATCCTTCGCAACTGTAAGACACCGTTTGTTGTGGCCGCAACAAAAATTGACAGAATACACGGTTGGCGTTCCACCAAGAATCTGTCCTTTGCCAAAACATACCAGAACCAGAACGACCGTGTCCGGACAGACATTGAGACAAAGACATATGAAGTCATAGGCAAACTCTCAGAACTCGGGTTCGACTGTGAACGCTACGATCGCATCAGAGACTTCCGGAAGAACATTGCAATCGTTCCGGTAAGTGGTATAACAGGAGAAGGTCTCCCTGACCTCCTGATGGTCATGGTAGGGCTTGCACAGCGTTACATGACTGAGAATCTCACACTTACAACAGATAGTCCGGGGTGCGGCACCGTGCTTGAGGTAAAGGAAGAACGCGGCCTCGGCACAACACTTGATGTCATCCTCTACGATGGCACCCTGAAGGTCGGCGATGACATTATAATGGGCAGTGAAGACGGAGTTATTGAAACAAAAGTCAGATCCCTCTTACAGCCACGTCCAATGCAGGAGATCCTTACAGAGAGTAAATTTGAGCGTGTAAAATCAGTTGCAGCCGCAAGTGGAGTTAAAGTATCAGCCCCAAAACTCGAAGGTGCTCTCGCCGGGTCACCCGTCCTTGTTGTCAGTAACAACCGTGACGAAATTATCGACCGGATCACACATGAACTGCAGGACGTGCAGATTGAACTTTCAGATCTGGGGATATTTATCAAAGCCGACACAATCGGCGCTCTTGAAGCACTCTCAAAAGAACTGCAGGACCATGAAATCCCCATTATGCGTGCTGAAGTCGGCCAGGTCAGCCGCCATGACATAATAGAGATAGGAACGATTAAAGACCCGCTCCATTCTGTATTGCTCGCTTTTAACACCAAAATCCTGCCAGATGCAATAGACACACTCGCAGAGAAATCCAGAGAACATGTTCAGCTATTTGAGGGAAATGTCATCTACCACCTCATTGATGACTATATAGACTGGCAGGACAAAACAAAGCGTGAAATAAAAAAGAAAAGCTTTGAACAACTGATACTGCCTGCAAAGATCACCCTTCTTCCGGACTGTATATTCAGGCAGAGCAACCCGGCAGTAGTCGGAATCCGGGTACTGGGAGGGAAACTCCAGTCAGGCGTAAGGCTGATTCAGCCGGACGGGCGCAGGATCGGGCGCATCAGACAGATGAAAAGCGGACAGGATAACATAAACGAAGCTAACGAAGGTGAGGAGATTGCAATTTCAATCGAGGGCCCGACTGTTGGCAGGCAGATCGATGTCGGCGATGTCCTGTACACTGAAATCCCGGAAGCCCACGTAAAAGTTCTGGAAAAAGAGATGCTCGTCCACCTTAACGTAAGCCAGCAGGACATCCTTTATGAATATACAGCAATAAAAAGAAAAGAGGAGCCATTCTGGGGAAAATAACCTCATTTCACGATCAAAACATGACAGGAAAGCCCACAATTTCGGGCGTATGTGGCTGACAGGGTTATATGCGGTTGACAGGGTATAGATGGACCATCCCCATCCTTAAACAAAGAACCCCTATATTTTAATAGATATAATCCAACATAATAGACACTTTAGTGGAGAATACTATATGGCAGATTTTAACATCGTTCTATCAGAACCAAAAACAGGAGCATCATACAAAATTGAGGCAACCAGTGGAATAACAGGTGCATTAATGGGCAAAAGTATTGGCGACGAGATCACTGGAGACGTATTCGGTTTCGCAGGATATACAATTCAGATCACAGGTGCAACAGATAAAACAGGCATACCTGCAAGAAAAGATCTGCCAGGTGTCGCCCGCAGGAGACTCCTCCTCTCAAAGGGTGTCGGTTTCAAACCAACATATGACGGTCAGCGCGTGCGCAAGTCAGTTCGCGGAGCAGAAATCAACAGTGATTTTGTTCAGATTAACGCAAAAGTAGTTGCATACGGTGAAAAAGACCTGAAAAGCTATTTTGAAACAGCAGAAACAGCAGAGTAATCTTCATAGTCGAAAACCAGACTTTTAGTAAAAAATCTGGTTTTTTCATTATAGTTCCGAACGTTTAATTTAAAAAAGAAACGTTTGCCACTATAATTCAGAAGATTACTTTGCTGCCAGACTTTTTTTAAGCTCATTAAGACTGTCCTCAAACGGGACAGTATATTTTCTTGCGAGCAGTACAACTGCAGCCTCAACGCGGAGATTTCCATCAAAACCATCCTGAATCAGTGCATTCATCTCAGCCACCAGTTCAGTTGTCTCCAGATCGCGTGCTCTGGCAATTTTTTCAATCAGTTCCCCCACATGATCCCGTTTTAAAAAAATATCAGAGGGCGGCTTAAACCCAAGAGGTATTGTGACTTCAGATGGATCAAAAAGTATTTTTAAGGAATCCCCCTCAATGTCAATTAAACCCGCCCCATCTGCCAGTTTAATTAATCGCTCCACTTCGTCACGATTCATCCACCGCCTGTCAATAGTAAGGAAATATATAAACTCTCTTTTTAAAAGTTCAGTTCTCCTCATATGCCGAAACGATGCGGCAACAGTGGTCTTCAGACTCACCTGACAGCACCTGTAATCAGCATTTTAAGATTC
>DAOVRB010000224.1 GCA_030628325.1 Methanomicrobiaceae archaeon
CTGTGTATTTCAGGTATGGTGATATTACAATGGGAGAAGTAGTCGAGGTACTGGTACCCGGCGGAAAGGCAACAGCAGGTCCCCCTCTGGGACCCGCTCTGGGACCTCTCGGGATTAATGTGAAAGCGGTTGTTGATGAGATCAACAAGAAGACGTCAGAGTTCAACGGTATGCAGGTTCCTGTAATAGTTGAAGTTGACGACAAGAAGAATTTCACAATCTCTGTAGGTGTCCCCCCCACAACTGCACTCATTATGAAAGAGTGTGGCCTGGAAAAAGGCTCAGGAGAGCCTAATATCCAGAAAGTGGGTGACCTTCCGCTTGAAGCTGCTGTTCGCATTGCCCGCATGAAGTTTGACAATATGCTTTCATACGAGATCAAGACCGCTGTTAAAGAGGTTATTGGTAGCTGTGTAAGTGTAGGAGTCACTGTTGACGGCAAAGAACCGAAAGAGATCTTTGCTCTCATTGATGCAGGCGAATACGACAGTCAGCTGGAATGAACAGACTATGAAAACTCATAGAAGATCTATTGAGAGGTCGTTGAACTATGGAGGTAACAAATGGTTAAAAGGGTCGAGATTCTTGATGCTGTAAAAGCAGCAATAGATGCGGCGCCTGAAAGGAAATTCCAGGAATCGATGGAGATATCCATCAATCTTTGGAATATAGATATGGCGCAGCCAAAAAATCGTATTGACGAGACGATGCTTCTGCCTAACGGTACAGGCCAGGTCGGGAAGATCGCTGTACTGGGAAAAGGAGATATCACCACCATGGCAAAAGCTGCCGGTGTTGACCTTATTATCGGACCTGAAGATATTGAACGTCTTGGTGGCGAACCACGTGAAGCAAGGAAGGTTGCTGAAGAATACAGGTTCTTCCTTGCAGAGACCGCAGTGATGCCACTTGTCGGTCGCTGGTTAGGTACCAGACTCGGTCCCCGTGGCAAGATGCCTATGCCTATTCCCCCTGGGATGGACATAGCGCCTGTTGTTGAGCGTCTCCGCAAATCAGTCAGATTCCGTACAAAGGACAAGACAACTTTCCACGTGAAGGTTGGCATGACCAATATGGACGCAGATGCACTTGCCGGGAATATTGAAGCTGTTTTAAAGAAGGTGGAAGGCGCTCTGGAAAGTGGTGCCATGAATATCCGCTCGGTGTACGTAAAGACATCTATGGGCCCCGCAGTGAGGCTGGTGTAATATGGCATTATATACATCACATCTGCCTCAGTGGAAAAAGGACGAAGTAGAAGAGACCAAGCGCTACGCAGGTGAGTATGATCTTGTCGGTCTTGTAGATCTGCACGGTATTCCCGGTAGTCAGATGCAGGACATGCGCCGCAATCTCCGCGGAATGGCTGTTCTTAAGATGACCCGTAATACCCTGATTCGGAATGCTTTTTCTGAACTGGGCGGAGAAATCGAGTCCATCAATAATTATCTTGACGGACAGAGTGCACTGATCTACACGAATGAGAGCCCCTTTAAACTCTTCAGGATGCTTGGGGAAACTATGACCAAGATGCTGGCAAAACCAGGTGATATTGCACCTGAGGATATTGTCATATCAAAAGGTCCTACAGGTTTCCCGGCGGGTCCGATTGTTGGTGAACTCCAGCAGGTAGGTATCCCGGCAGCGATTGAGAAGGGAAAGGTAGTCATCCGTACGACAAAGACATTTATCAAAGCAGGCGATGTGATCAATAAGAAGCAGGCAGATATCCTGTCAAAGCTTGACATTAAGTCGATTGATGTTGGTCTTAATCTTCAGGTCGCTTTCTATAAGGGAGCGTTCTTTGAACCGTCTATGCTCGCAATTGATGAGACCGAGTACTTCAACAACATTGTACTTGCAGCAACCCAGGCATTTAACCTGTCTGTCAATGCTGTGATTCCGACTGCAGTCACAGTTGAGTCTATCATTGGCAAGGCAGTGCAGGAGGCACGCAATCTTGGTGTTGAAGGTGCAATCTATGAGAAGGACGTCATAGATTTAATCATCTCAAGAGCACAGAGGGAAACACTTGCAGTTTCCGGAATTGTCGAAGGAAACTAAATCAAATTTAATTATAATATAAGGTGAAATAAATGGAGTATATCTACGCAGCACTGATTCTGCACAACGCAGGAAAGGATGTAACAGAGGAAGCTGTCGGTGCTATTCTGACCGCAGCAGGTATCGAATCAGACGAGAACCGTGTAAAAGCACTCATTGCAGCGCTTGACGGTGTTGACATTGAAGATGCAATCAGCAGGGCAGCAGTTGCACCTGCAGCAGCGGCAGCAGCACCTGCAGCAGTTGCAGCAGAAGCAGCACCTGCTGAGGAAGAAGCAGAAGAGGAAGAAGAGGCAGACGAAGAGGGCGGCATGGCCGGTCTCGGAGCACTCTTCGGATAATTCTCTTTTTTTGTCCGGGGCATCGTTTAATGTGCTTTTCCGGATATTTTTGTAATTTATAGTTACGAACGTCACTTTTTGAACTCATGCTGAATCAAAGATCCAGCATGAGCTCCATTCATTTTTGAAATGGAGCTTAATGCAAATCGCCGGATCTTTCTGGATTGGTCCACCACTATAATTGTAGTTATTGCAGTTGCACTTTTTTTCTCTGGCAGTACATCTCCAAAAAGGTTATATGCCCTTAAACAAACCTGAATATTTACCTGACAGAGGTGTATATGATGAAAAAAATAATGTATTTGTTAGTTCTGGTCTGTGTCTTTGGTATTGCCGGACTTCCCCTCACTGCCAGTGCAACGACAATTGGTGGTGACCAGGGATGGTATAAGGTGCACTGCAATGTTGATGGTGCACAGGTCTATTTTGACGGAGAATATCAGGGTGAGATCTCCGGGGGGGTGCTCTCGGTCGCTGTGTATACCACAGGAACTCCGTATCAGGAGTATAGTATCTCAAAAGATGGATATAGTACTGATACGCAGGAGGTAAAACAGTACCCGGCAAAAGGTGAGACTGTGGACCTCTATGCTACCTTAAATCCGGTTGAAGCACCGGTGGGACCTATAGGCGGTGACCAGGGTTGGTATGTTGTGCACTGCAATGTCGATGGTGCGCAGGTCTATTTTGACAGTGAACTAAAAGGCCAGATTTCAGGTGGTGAACTCTCTGTGCCCATTTATACTACCGGCACTCCATATCAGGAGTATAGTGTACAGAATGCGGGCTACTATCCGTTCAGTGCCAAAATCACACAGTATCCCGGCAAAGGTGAGACTGTGGCTCTCTATGCAACCTTAAACCCGGAAGCGGCACCAACAAAGTCGCCGCTCTCACCGGTTACAGGAATTGTTGCCATATCAGTTATTGGTCTGGCTTCTGCAATGCTCTTTAGAAAAGAGAACTAATTCTCAATTAGCATGAAAACAGTGCCTGA
>DAOVRB010000144.1 GCA_030628325.1 Methanomicrobiaceae archaeon
CCTGCCGCAATTTCCGCACCTGTTTCATCGTCCCTGCCGTTTATGACTTCAATGACAACAGAATCTTTCGGGTATGAGGGTTTTAGTATAGTGTCTGCGTCACCGTCGGTCACACCGAAGACTGGGATGCCGAGGTGAGAGCAGATATGGCCGCAGACTGCTGTTGTGTCATCGCCAATGCTGAGGAGACCGCATGTCTCCGGGCCGGTTTTTTCATACAGTTCACAACCTGCATGGTCAATTATAACAATATTTCCGGATTTACATTTTATACTGGATTTTGCCGGTGATTCTGACCTGATTATTCCACTTTTGCACCATGCGGAAGTGATATCCAGCGGTCCGTTTCTCCTGAGTTTTTCAAACCCGTGAGGTTTGCTGAGAAGTCCTGAAACGGCTGTTACTTCTCCTTCCTGTTCACTGAGGACCACAGTCTCTGCGTCTGCGTACCCAATTATAATGCCGTTTACAAATACAGGTTCTCCCGGTCTGCACCCCCTGATCTCACGGGTACAGGGTTTTACTGAATATTCGGACTGTTTTTTACAGAACCGGTACTGTAACTGCTCTGAGAGATATTCTGCAACAGCTCTGTCTCCTTTGTTCCAGAGAATAACAGACCTGTCCGCACACTCAACCTGTATGAGGCCGGTTTCTTCTCCGATTCTCTCTGCAATGATGTTGCCAAAGATTAGACCTGTTTCCTGTGATTTTGCATGGTTTAGGAGGAACGCCGGTTTTGTTCTGTCTTTTAGTTCGGCAATTCGTGAGGGTGGCATTCCAGTGCACTGGCAGTCAATGCCTGATTCTTCTGCTGCCGTACGTGCCATAACTCCTGCCACTACAACTTTTTCAGGTCTGATTTTCCTGATTACATGGTGTATGTATCCACTGTCAAAGGGTTCAGGGCCATGCACCACCATTGAAATGTTATCGAAATTCTCCATTTTTCACTTGGAATATATTTTAGTTTTAGGTGTATTATAGGTGGTGAGGCAGATCTCATACACTCTGATGAAGTACTCTGATAAGAAGGTGGTGAACTGCTCTGGCCAGATGACTATGAGCTTTCTGCTCTGCCCTGAAAAAAGTGATTTTGCCTGAATACCTTCAGATAAGTGTATATTTCCCAATTCCTGTTGTTAATGAACCTTCTGCCTCTGTCCACCCTGTGGCGCTGCCTCTTATTTCTGTTGAGACTGTGTCTGTATATTTGTTGTATCTCTCACCGCTTCCCCACCATTCGTTTCTTCCTGTCGCTGTAATTTTGATTGCTGTAATGGTGCCGGGTTCGCTGGCATACGAGGCAAAAATATAGCTCTTATAATCAATCTGATCTCCTGCGCTGAAGATATCTGTTTTTGGTGCAAGCATATATTCTGAATCTGAGGGGTTTTTTGTCTCAATGAGTCTGTCAGTTAATATCGTTGCACCGAATGTAACCGGTTCGCCGGATTCTCCTTCCGGTGAAATTATGTCTGTTTTTATTTTAACGAAAATCTCTTTATCTGAACCAACAAGTTCTGTTTTCCAGCCGGCAGGCATTCCATATCCTTTGCCGCTGGCTATTGCTATACCTATAGGCGAGTCGTCTCCTGTTGACGCAAGCGGAAACATCATGGTTACATCTTTTAGTGTTCCTGTGGTTGAAATTTCAACTTCATAATTATAGGTGCTGTTCACATTTATTCCGGCAAATTCAAAGCCTTCCGGGAAATACATGCCGGAGATTAAGATAATTGCACAGGCAAGTATGGTACAGGCAGATATTATAGATATTAGTGTTTTTGTACTTTTTTCCATGGTATATCACTTCTGCAGGATAATGAATATCATATGCTTAAAGGTTAGTGGTCAGATGGTCAGAGGTCTGTTCCTTCAGGGCAGGCTGGCTTAGTAATGTCTGTTTTCATAAATTGTTCTATGAGTTTCAGGGTCTTTTCCCTTCCGTTCTGAGATGCGAACTGAGCGGAAAAGTCCGGTGGTGTCATACTGAGTGCAGTGTTGAGTGCAGACTCCAGTGTCTCTTCTGTGAGGTGTCTGCCATCAATCAGTATCCCTGCATTAAGGTCCATAATCTTTCTTGCATTATTCCACTGTTCCGGGTGTGAGGGGTCAATTATCATGACAACCGGTTTTCCAAAGAAGAGTGACTCATGAAGAGTTGTAAGGCCCCCGTGAAGGATGGCGACTTTTGCCTGTGCAAGGTATTCGTGGAGATCGGGAACATAACCAAATGTCCTGAAATTATTTCCATGTTCCGGAAGTCCGGGAGCAGTTGAAAAGACCTCAAAGGACAATTCTGTGCGTCTGTCTGCGATATTTTTCAGCAGGCCATACAGAGGTACTTTGAAAGGTTCTCCTCCGAAACTTGCAAATATTGTCTCATTTGAAATCTGGTAATCTTCTCTTTCCAGCTCCATCATCGGGCCGACAAAGTGGTATTTCATCTCGTTTTTTTCTCTGGTACTGATATTATAACCACTGATAGTATCTGGTGGTGCGAAATCCGGAATAATTACTGCATCGGGTATTGTCAGGTAACTTTCCACAATAAAACTCAGCAGACGCCACGACAGAGAGTCGCCGTCTTTTGCAGTTGAGAACCTGTTCTGGTTTGTCATAAAGAATGCATGGATTTTTTCCAGTTTTGCGGCAGGGACTGCGGCATACATGGTGTCAGCAATAACAAGATCAATTTTGTTTAACCGTATTAAGTGTCTGACTTCATTCATTGAGTGGATGAGATCAAACGGTATACTCTTTGATGCCCAAAGTGTCTTTGAAAAGCTGAAAAAACCGTTATCTCCGTCCAGCCTGACCTCATGTGGGGCCCTGTGAAGGCGGGAGATGCCCTGGCGTTTTACGAACTCGTATGAGTTTCCGTATGTGGCTATATGGCAGCTAAAACCATGTTCTTCCAGGTACTTTGCAAGTTTCACTGACCTTGAAGCATGCCCCAGTCCTTCCCCGCAGACGACAAATAAAATATTCATCAGATATCTCTCAGATTTTCAGATTCTTAGATCCTCAGATATTAATTGAGTTTGGTAATCTATATTTTTAGTGTTTGTGAAATCTTTACCTTATACTGCGAACCCTTTGCCCAGCTCGCCCTGATTAACTCATCCAGAGTCCCGATCCGATGCACTATCGCCTGACAATCTCCTGCCATCCAAGTACAACCATACCTCCAACCAGACTTTCCATTGTTTTGGATCCCACCGAACAAAAGAATTGATAAACTCAACAAAGTTCAGGTATTCGGTCTGAACAGTTACAAAAACAGATATAATCGGGTCATAAATAAACAATAATTCTCTTTATCCTGATCTGTATAATTTGAAAAACCGGGTCGGATTTTTAAGAATTTGGATTAATTTCACCCATAACAGTCAGTATTTGAATTGTATCCGGTTACCCGGCCATGATCTCTCTCAGAAAATGTTATTCACCGGTTTTATTTTATGTTGGAATTTACATTCTAATTATGCGGGAATCTATTCATAATCTTGTGAGAAAAAGCAGAAGCATCCGGCGTTTCCAGGAAAACAGGCGAATACCTGATGAAATATTGACCGAACTGGTGGATACTGCGAGGTTTTGTCCCTCGGCAGGGAACCGTCAGCCTCTGCGATATATTATATCATCTGATCCTGAGGAAACTGCCCTGATACAATCCTCTCTTCTGTGGGCTATGGATCTGCCAGACTGGGACGGTCCGGCTGAAGGAGAGCGACCTTCGGCCTATATAACAATTGTGACAGAACGTGACAGTATACCTGACCCACGTTTTGATGTCGGCATTGCAGCCCAGACGATTATGCTTGCGGCGGCAGAACGTGGATTTGGCGGGTGTATAATTGGTTCAGTTCAAAGAGATGTTCTGAGTCAGGTTCTTTCACTCCCCAAACAGTATGAGATCCAGCTCGTACTTGCGATTGGGTACCCGGCAGAGTCGGTTCTTCTGGAACCACTTGGGGATGACGGGGATACACGGTACTGGCGGGATGCCGATGATGTTCATCATGTTCCAAAACGTTCTCTCAGTGAGATTTTAATTATGAAACAGACGTGAATGGATGATAAATATACAGGCTGTGTCAGAACAGCATGTCTATGAAAAAATAACCCTGATTTGGGTTTTGACTATAGTTGGTGTTAAGAGGTAGAATATATCCTCTTGAAGGAGGGATGTCTCTTAAATCCCCTATTCTAAATTATGGTTAAATAGATATTTTATTCATATGTCGAGAGTAATTACAAATAATTATATTCTTTGAGGTGAGTTATGGCACAATATTTAAATACCCTTAAAACAAGTTCTGAAATTTTTGAGCTAATTGATGAGTCTAAAGAATTTTTGTATCTGATAAGTCCATTTGTGA
>DAOVRB010000263.1 GCA_030628325.1 Methanomicrobiaceae archaeon
ATCGCTCTGCGGTGTTCCATCTCATCAGGTAAAAAGTCCCTTGTTCCACGCGGTTTCTGAAGCATTATATCTCCTGGTATTATTTGTATATGTGAACTGGTTTATTTTCGTTGTATGTCAGTTGCCATTTTCAACAGAGAGAAGCTGATATTTTACGCACGCCCTAAAAATCTGTCTGCGGCAGTTGAACTCTTTTTCCAGACAGCTTCACGTTTAACCCTGCCCTGCAGGTATAGTGCGAGGAGTACAATTCCCATTGCAATAAGATCCAGCCCCTGAAGCGAGAATACGATCCCCATCATTGCAAGAGCCGTATATAAAACTCCCTGGTATGCTGCCTTCCTGTAACCCTCAAGTCCCGTCCTGTAGAATATGCGTGCATCTCTGATCCAGAGATAGAAGGTGGTGGCAGCTCCAAATGCTACGACATAGAGAAGATAACTGTAAGTCATGCCAATACTTATTATTTTACCCCAACACATATCTTTATTATCCAGATATGACCGTCAATCAAACTCTGAAAGATGTTCTTGAGACTTTCAAAAAAGGTGAGATTTCCGTCAAAGATGCTGAAATGCTGATAGACGGACTCAGAATTGAAATGGTTGGAGATATTGCGAGGCTTGATATGGGCAGAAACGTCCGCTGTGGTATGCCCGAAGTAATCCTGGGCGAAGGCAAGGCACCTGAACACCTTGCTGAAATCATCTATAAACATGTTGAGGTGTCAGGGCGATGCATTGCAACCCGCGTCACGCCGGAAATGATGGCTCTTGTGAAGAAGAGGTGCAGGGTTTCAGACATATCGTGTACATATAATGAACGTGCACGCACACTGGTTGTTTCACGTCTTCCACCTGTAAAAAAACACGGAGGGGTTGTTGGTATTATCACTGCCGGGACGTCTGATATCGGGGTGGCCGAAGAGGCACGGATAATTGCAGAAGAAACGGGCTGTATTGTGCGAACCGCATATGACGTAGGGGCGGCAGGCATCCACCGTTTATTCCCGGCGATAAAGGAACTTATGGATTCTGATGTATTTATAGTGGCAGCCGGGCGGGAAGGGACACTGCCTGTAATTGTTGCAGGACTTGTGGACAGGCCTGTTATCGGCGTGCCGGTAAGTACCGGGTACGGTTACATGGGCAAGGGTGAGGCCGCGCTTGCGAGTATGCTTCAGGCATGTTCTGTGCTGACAGTTGTAAATATTGATGCGGGATTTACCGCAGGTGCATTTGCTGCAAAAATTGCAGGTATGGTCGGGTCAAAATGAAGAGCAGAGGATTGTATGTAGGACGGTTTCAGCCGTACCATAATGGTCACCAGTCGGTGCTCAATGAAGTTTCCGGAGAGGTGGATGAGATAATTATCGGGGTGGGAAGTGCCCAGATGAGCCATGATGTAAACAACCCTTTTACTGCAGGAGAAAGGGTGTTAATGATTACGCGTTCGCTTGAAGACCTGGGCTGTCCATTTTATGTAATTCCCATTGAGGATATCCAGAGGAACGCCCTGTGGGTGGCCCATGTCCGTTCAATCGCACCACCTTTTGATCATGTCTACTCCAGTAACCCCCTTGTAGTGCAGTTATTCTCTGAATCCGGTGTAGACGTAATCGCGCCCAGGATGCATATGCGTCATGACCACAGCGGGACTGAGATTCGGCGCAGGATGCTGAATAATGAGCCGTGGGAGGATCTTGTCCCGCCTGCTGTTGTGGAAGTAATTGAGGAGATCGATGGTGTTAACCGGCTTATTCGTATTTCAGGTAGTGATTGAAGATGGGTGGCTTATTTAAGCGTTTGTTTGGGAAAAAGGAAGAACCTAAACCTGTTGTTGTCAGGTTTAGTGAACTGGATGCCTGGATTTCAGATTATGAAGCAGAGATCAGGGCAGTTCTTCTCGATACAGCAGCGACGTCACGTGATATAGTAACTTCAGCTGCCAAAGAACTTCGCATGCATGTGCATGACCTGGGTGAGATAAAGGTGGAATCAGAGTTGCACCCCAAACTTATCCGTGTTGTTGAGCACTCCATCCCGTCATTTATTTCTGTCATGGATGTCACGCTTGGGAAGAGTTTCTCTGAAAGTCCTGATGAATATTATTCGGATGTTGTTGATTTTGTAAATGCCACTGCAAAGAATATGAAAAGCCAGGGGAGATATATCACCGGGGTGCTGCCTGAAGAAATGAAGAAAATCCGGCAGTCACTTGCTGTGGTCGGGAGGCAGATAAACGAACTGAACGAGGTCTTTGGTCCGTCACGGAGTAAACTCTCTGCAGTTGCTGAGATCCGCCAGTTGTATGAATCAGTTAACCGGTCTGTTGATGAATATCATTCATCAGGAGAAGAGATTGAGGCATTGAAGAAAGAGCTGGATGACTCTCACTCTGTTATTGAGGCACTCAACAGTCAGATATCTGAAATTGAGTCAGGCAGGGAATATAATGAGGCTATGGTCCTAAACTCCGAAATTGAAGCACTCAAAAAAGAAAAACAACGCCTCATGGATGATTATTCCAGACTGATTTCACTGACATCCAATGCGTTTCGGAAGGCTGAGTATTTTGCCGGCAAGTCCGGAGATAGCAAACTTGCAGATGAAATCAGGATATTTTGGGATATGCTCAAAAAGCCCTCTTCTCTTGATAATAGTAAATTATTGTCCGCATATGGTGCATTATACCCTCATCTGAAGGCCATATTTGATAAAAAAGAAGGTATCCTGAAAAACAAGACTGAACAACAGTTATTTTCTTCTGCAGAGAATCTCTCTGAAAAAATACGTTCTATCTGTTCCGGTTATTCTTCCATATCCGGAGATATCTCTATGGTATCTGCGAAAGCACAAGATTTGTGTGCATTCTCAAAAAAAGAAGCGTGTGAATTAAAAAGGGCAGAACTGACAGAAAAATGCCGTAATATTGAAAAACAAATTGTTGAGGTCACTGAAATGATTAAGAAAACGGTGGATGAGATCCCCATACTGA
>DAOVRB010000007.1 GCA_030628325.1 Methanomicrobiaceae archaeon
CAGCCTCCATGCATCCCTGCCCTTATAGAGCTGATGCGAAATTCCGGAGCTGCCTGTGCAGGTATGAGTTCATTTGGTCCTGCTCTGTATGCGATCGGTGATACCGGCATGAAAGAGGTAAAACAGTCAGTTAAGGACTATATGAGTGAAAATGGAGAAGGAGGAGAGGTCATCATTACTTCTGCGTGCAATACAGGGGCACAGGTGAGGGTCTGAGATCTGATGTATGGGTGTGGGGAGGAGGGGCGTAAGTCTGTCAAAATGAAGTTATAATTATCATCCCACTGAAACAAGATCAATGAAATTTATCCAGTGCATAATTCTTCATTCACACGACAAACACATTTTTTGAACTGATTACAAAACCATACTCCAAAACCCTGCTTTTCAGTTTTTAAACCAGTTCAGGTTCAGAAACACCATCCTCATCAATGACTTCCCCCTCCTATTATCTCACTTCTTTTGATACGCTCCCACTTCCCGTTGTGGACCTTTAATACATCATATGCAGGCGGAATATCACCGTTCTTGTCAAAGACTTTCGGACCGTTCACGCCGATGTGGCGAATATCACCCATCGCATCGCGGATCTTTTCTGCATCATACCCGCCGACATCTATCGCCTGTGATATCACTATCAATGTGTCATACCCATACGAGACAGGCCAGTTGACAGAATCATCAGACCCGAATTTCTCCCTGTACTTCTCCAGAAAGTCATCAGAGAGGATCTGGTTTGACTGGATGGTTGCAACAAGCCCTTCTGAGTTTACTCCCGTGAGTCTGATCAGTTCGTCATTCACAAGACCGTCCGAGCCAAACCAGACCGGATAAAGCCCCACATCTGCTGCCTGGTTAATGAGGCGTGCCGCTTCAGTTATATGATCTATCAGAAAAACCGCTTCGACATCTCTCTCCTTCATCCTGAGGATTATCTCTGAAAAATCACTCTCTCCTTCTGAAAAACCCTCAACAAGAACGATCTCACCCCCGCTTTTTCCGTAACACTCAGTTATCACCTCTTTTAAGCCTTTCCCGTACTCGTTTTCAATGTAGAGCACTGCAACCCGTCTGACTTCAGGGTGCAGGATTAACATTAGTTTTGCAATCCCACGCCCCTGATAGCGATCAGAGGATATTGTCCTGAATACATAGTTTTTATAATCCGAAAGTTTCGGGTTTGTGGCTGCCGGTGATACAAGAACCACTCCCTTTTCCTCGGCAAGAGGAGCGATTGCCAGGGTATTTGAACTGGAAACAGTGCCGATGACAACAGGCACACGCCGGGAGAGATTTTCAAACGCTGATATGGTCCTGTTCAGGTCACCCTCATTATCGATATAGATAACAGAGATTTCTGCACCATCTATCCCTCCACCCTCATTAACAGCTTCAACTGCCATGTCAATTCCATTCCGGAAATCCCTGCCATAATGCCCAAGATCACCTGAGAGCGGGAGGATCACACCCACCTCCAGTTTCTTCCCTTCAGGGTAGGAATGATCGAATATTACCGGGAGGATGAGAAGAGATGCAAGCATGAATGCCGCTGCAGCGATCATTACATATTTTTCACGTTCGTGGCTTCCTGTCATACTCTCTCTTCCCCCTCTTTCTGTACTCTGCCTTCCCCCTCATTCTCTTCTCTGTCATCACTGCATATTTTCAGTCTGCAGTCAGAGATGAGATCTTTAAGATCTTCACCTTTCTCATCCAGTATATAGATGAAAAGAATCATTCCGAATACATTTACAGCCACCATGGGGAGCCATGCCGCACGGACGACTGAGATGAACTGTGCCACCGAAGGCATGGTTAACAGCGGAAAAATAATGAAGATATGGGTAGTTACCACAATAAAAGCCAGAAGACAGCCCCTGAAATATGTAATCTTTCCTTTCCAGTACTGCCCGGACAATCCGGAGATTATACCTGCAATGACTGTTGCAGCTGCACATGATAACCCGGTCCAGCCACCAAGTGAATACCTGTACGCCCCTCCTATGAGACCGGCAAGTGCACCGACGACCGGCCCTCCGATAAGACCTGCAACCATTGGCCCTAAGTCCCTGAAGTTGATGATGATGCCGTCAACGCCGATACCCCTGTACGTCCCGTACACTGATATCGCCCCGAATATGAGAACCAGCCATGCCCTGTCAGTAAGATTTGTCTTTCCGACCAGGAATCTGTTAAAAAGCCCGGTTTTTGAGAAGGCAAAAATTATAATTCCGACAAGTGCGAGCCTCTCAATGAGCGGGAGTCCGTATGTAAGGAGCGCCTGTTCCATAAACAGGGCCATTAACAGAAACAGGCTGCTTCCAACCACCATTACGAGAACCCAGAGCCTGGAACCCCTTGCATATTCGGGCAGTTTTGTATCCAGATAGATTAGTACGAAACCGAGCAGAGCAAACATTACTGATGCTGCTGCTGCGACATGCCTGATGAGAGCAGTCGGTTCACCGATCATGAAACCTGAGAATATTATAAGAGTGAATGCAAGCAGTATTATACGGTACAGCTTTTTTTCACTCCATTTCACATCAAACGCTGATGTAAGTATTCCGGATATCGCACGTGCCCGGCCGTCCATGCCTGACATCACTGCACCAAAAAAAATCATAAAGCCAATTAAGAGAAAAACAGGAATTCCGTTTGGGATGTATGCAAGGACATAGAGGATCTGGGCGATGATGAAATCAGTGCTGAGATATTCTCCATGACCGATGTAGGAGGCACTAAACCCTGCAACGCCCAGTGACAGAAATATTGTGCTTACTATTGCAATGATTACGAATGCAAGCCCCAGATCAAGATTTACGCTTTTTATATGTTTCCTGAAATATTCCTGACCATGGTTCTTTCCGATCTTTTCATGCAGCCAGACAGAGTACAGGAGAATGCTTAAACCCGACCCGACCGTGCCCATTAAGGCCATCACTTCGATGATTGCATTTTCCGGGATTTCAGGATTTAAACCATGCGCCATCGCATCGAAGGATATTGGAAATTCAAGGAGCGAAAACGCAATTCCTGTAAAGAGCAGGATAGCCATTATGATGATAATCTTTTCAAGGTTTTCGTAACTGTCTTTCCAGAGGAATACTACAATCAAAAGGACAGATATTATACCGATTACAACCGGCAGGTTGATACCTGGCAGGAGGTAGTCGAGAAAAATTCCACCCAGAAGAAGCATGCCTGCAAATGCGAACATCTCAAGGAAATAGATGAACATTATTACAAGCACCCCCCAGTTGCGGGGCCCGGGGATCCTTCTCAGACCATCAAAGATCGTTTCACCGGTTGCAAGTGTGTACCGGGCAATTCCGTTTGCAAATGCAAACTTGAAACAGAGAGTTAATACTATTACCCACATCAGGGCATAGCCAAAATGTGCGCCTGCTTCAACAACCTCTGTAAGCCCGCTCTCCCCTGCCGTTTCGATTGCAAGCAGGAGACCGGGCCCTAAAAATAAGAGGTACTCTGAGAAGTATTTTGATATTTTCTCTCTCACTTTTGAAAGCATCTGGAAATTCCACAAATCGTTTTAAATTATTCAGGCTCAAATCAGATATAATTGATCAGTTAATTTTCCGGTGTCAGGAAAAGAATAACAGAAGTCTGACTGAATTTAAAAAATATCATATAAGGCTGTTGCACCTGTTTATTCAGTCCGGTGTCTCACCTGTAATATCCACACCGCCGCACGCATCTGCATATGCAGTGAACGGGTTCGTGCATTCTCTCCTGTAAATTGGGATAATAGTCAGCCGTCTGCCCTGTGAAGATTGTTCCTGTCTAAGGATTGAATCCTCACAGCAGATTTATAGGTTATGAAATCTGATAACTCGTATAGACAATTCATACATTGTGGTGGATGTATTTAAGGTCACATTTACAGAAAGATCAGGACACTCCCTGTCGCTCCATCCTGATGCATGGCATATGTTTATCAAAGATCTTTGGTACCAAAGAAAAGAGGTTGGAAGATGGAAGAAGAAAAATGCACTACAATGCCAATTCTTGGCGAACCTGCTCCTGAATTCTCAGTTATAACTACTATGGGGCCAATTAATCTCTCTGATTATCGTGGCAAATGGGTGGTTCTGTTTTCACACCCGGCAGATTTCACGCCTGTCTGCACCACAGAGTTCATGGCTTTTGCAGGTGTGGCAGATGAACTTACAGAAATGAATGTTCAGTTGATCGGTCTCTCTATTGACAGCGTTCATTCGCACCTTGCATGGGTAAGAAATGTGAAGGAAAAGATGGGTGTTGATATACCGTTCCCGATCATTGCAGATCTTGATATGAAAGTGGCAAAGCTCTACGGTATGATCCACCCGGGCCAGAGCAACACAGCGACCATAAGAACAGTTTTTTTCATTGATCCTGAAGGTGTAATGAGAGCTATGATCTACTACCCGCTGTCAAACGGAAGGTATATTCCGGAGATCATCAGGCTGGTGAAAGCTCTCCAGACAAGTGATCAGTATGGTGTTGCAACCCCTGCAAACTGGCAGCCAGGTGATAAAGTCGTTGTACCGCCCCCAAAAGACAAAGAGGAGATGGATAAGAGGCTTGATCAGGGATATGACTGTAAAGACTGGTATCTCTGTTTTAAAGAGATCTGAATTTTAAAATTATTTATCTGCCGCAAACAAATTCACTTAAACCCCACAACAACGCCATATATCCGGTTTTTGTAGGGTAATAACACATCCTTAAAGCCTGCGGATGCAAGTTTCCCGGTATAATCCAGGATTTTATCAAGATAAGCTGAATTATCCTCTCTCTTTTGAATCATCAAATCCGCTTCTTTATGTGAAAAACCGGAATTTATCATCTCCCGTCGCCACCATTTCATATTCAGATTCTCCTCATTCACACTTTCAGCTGCAAAAACATCCCCGTTTACAAAAACACCGCCTTTATTTAACGAATTATAAATTTTTGCGATAACAAAGGCCCGGTCCTCATCCGGCAGATGATGAAGGCAGAGTGTTGTCAATACAAGATCATAAAAGCCATCGCCCCAGACCTCCCTGAAATCACCGGTTATAAACTCAGCACCGGATAATTCCGGTTTTCCCTTTGCAACCTCAAGCATTCCCGGAGCCAGATCTATGCAGGTAATCTCCGCCTCCCCGTTCTTTTCAACAAGCATTGATGTAACAAATCCCGTACCGCTCCCTAATTCAAGAACCCTGATTTTTCCCTCAGACACAAATGAAAGAACAGACCCAAAAAAATCCCCTGCTGACGGAACGATTTTGATAATCATCCTCTCGTATTCATTTTCAATACCATCAAAATGCTCTCTTCCCTTATCCATAATAACACCAAAAAATGAAAATTGAATTAAAGGCTGTTGCACGAATAAAACCTGCCGGCTTATAAAGACAATCAGCCATATTCGGGTGACACTATAAGAAGAAAACCAAACATTCCAGAAATGTCTGGTTTTCGACTATAATTGCCCTTATTTTCCACACTAAACTGTTTGTGCAACGGCCTCATCAAACAGTGCGTGACCTTGAGAGGTCATACACGTTTTCTGGCAAAAAGCACAGCACCTGCAGAGGCAAGGGCGACAATGAAGCTAAATCCAGGCGACTTTTTCGGTTCAGCCGGCAGATTCTCCTGACTGGCAGAAGAATCCGCTGCAGATGCATGTAAAGTATCCCCGGGAGTTACAAGATTCTTGTTGTATTCTAAAATATCAGGAATGGAGTCTACCCCGTCAACAGACTTAGGGAAGTTTGTAAAGATTACTCTCCTTGCATCAAATCCTTTATCCTTCAATGCTTCCTCTACACCCTTTCCAAGCTCACCTGACTGCATATTCTCAATAACATATACAACAGGTTCATATTTGTCGGGATTTTCATTTATCCTGTCAACGAGTTTAACAGCAGTGTATTTGCCACCCATATAGAAATTCGGGGCATAATAATCAACCACATCAAGACCGAGCCAGTTTTTGGCAGCACCCTTCTGCCACAATATCGAAATTACCTGCTGGCCCGGAATTGCTTCTTTCTCCTCCGGAGTCAGTTCACCGGCCGTATCAATCTCCACGACGTACGTTTCATACATCTCTGTGTAATAATCTGTGTTATCCGGATCCGCAGCAATAAGCCAGCCCATAACCTCTTGTGCAAGCTTTTTTGCATTTTCCGGAGTATTCCACGTCATGTTTGGATCTTTCAGTGTTACCCAGTCAACCGTTCCGTATTCATTTGCCTCCATGAATTCATCGACATAGGGCATCACATACTGTTTGTCAACAGAACTGTTGTGAGCAACAAAAAGATCCGCCGATTCGATAAAGTCTTTCTCTATCTGAATCCTGTTAGGGATGATATCGCCCTGCACGTGTGGACATACCGCAGGATCAGCAATATAGATGACATTCACATTCTCTCCACCGATACTCTGCACGGGGTCCCATAAAACACTGGTTGTCGAGACCACATCCAGTGCGGCACATGGCGAGGCAACAATACAAATCACCGCCAGAATATAAACAAAAAATAGTCTGAAATTCATATTATGAAATACATTACTAAAAGTATTAATGTTTTCTACTTGTCACCTTTCTTTTTCGAGAAAATATTACTGCAATTATAAAAACCACACTAAACACAACAGCAGTAAGAGGACCTACCGGAAGCGAATATTCAAGGCCGACAACCGCACTGGAGACACTTATCACAGCTGCCACAACCGGCGCCATGATAAAAAGCCCTTTTACATCGAACATAAACTGATAAGCAATCGCCGCAGGGGTAATCAGCCACACATACAAAAGAAGCCCTCCGACAATATTCAGGCTTAATGCTACTGTGAACGCAATCATAAACAAAAGAGCGTAGTAAATTGGTTTTACCTTAATTCCCGCCGCCTCAGCTACTTTTTTGTTAAAGATGATAGCTGAAATCTCCTTGTACAGAAGAACTACAAAAATAACTGCCATAAAGGAGATGATAACAAGTGCATAAATCTCTTCCCTGTAAAGCGAGATCACGTCTCCAAAAAGAAGCGAGTTCGCATTAAAACCTTTTCCAACATACTGCATGTAAGCGATAAAAAATACAGCAACAGCCATCAGCATTCCAAATAAAACGCCGAGAACAGTATCCTCCGGCATTTTGGCCAGGTCTGTGAGCGGTCCTATAAGAAGGGCAATCATAATGCTTACTGCAACAGCCGAAATTCTCGGATCAAATCCAAAAAACATCCCGCATGCCGCCCCGGCAAAAGCAGCATGAGCCATTGTAAAGCCGATAGATGATATCTTTAACTGTGTTATTATCACTCCGAGAATACTGCATGCAATTGAGGCAAAAAGCATAGCCTCGACAGCATGGCAGACTATGTTATTTGGAATTAAAAATTCAAGCATCAGGCAACCGCCGACATCTTTCTGACTATATCCTTAACTTCCGTTGCATGGCAGAATTCATCAAAATTAATACATCCCCTGTCCATTACGACAATCCTTACATCCTTATCCGGAAGGGCATCAAATGCATGCGAGACCATAAGGACTGTGCATCCTTTTGATGAGATATCCTTTAAGATATCAGAGACAAACTCCCTTGTGCAGAGATCAAGGTTGCTGAACGGTTCGTCAAGTAAAAGGAGGTCAGGTTTCTTTGCAAGGTTCTGAGCGATCAATACTTTCTGCTGCTGTCCGCCGCTCAGAGTACCTATGGGTTTTTCAGAAATATCCTCCAGACCAAGCAGCTTTATAGATTCTTCAGTTGCCCTGTAATCCTCCTCACCCGGTTTTTTAAAGCATCCGAGAATCCCATATCTTCCCATCATGACCACATTTTCAACAGTAAAAGGTGTAAACGGATCAAAAGCAAAGCTCTGGATCACATAGCCAGTCTTCTTTCTGACTGCATCACCATTCCTGCTGACATCCATACCGCAGACATGTGCCGTCCCGTGTGTGAGCGGAAGCATGCCGTTTACAGACTCCAGCAGAGTGGTCTTTCCGGCACCATTCGGCCCGCCGACAATAACAAACTCTCCATGTCCGATCTCAAGAGAGAGACCGCTTATCACAGGGAATTCTGCACCCTCGTATGCCGTGTATATATCTTTTAAGCTGATTATGGGAGAATTGACATCTTTCATAGAGAACTGACCCGCACTTCAGAGTTCCTCAACCGTGAAAAGCTCATCATCATGGAGATAATAAAGTTCCTCGGCATATTTCTCAATATTTAACTCGTAATCAGAATCCCGCTCAGGCGGTGTATATGGTTTTGGTGTAATCTTAATCTTTTTTTCGTCTGCAAAAAAAACGCATTTCATTTCATTACTGATGAGAATCTCAATGTTTCTCTTTCCAAGCGTACACCCGCTCCCGAGCTGAACACCATCAGCAAGGCATGACTGAGGAGTAGTGCCGGAACAGTAGACATCCACCCTCATTGAGAAAGGGTCCTCACAGAAATACCTGCGGGCATACCTCCCAATCCGGTACCCCAAAACAACATACGGACCCAGGTGGCCATGAAATCCTGCAAGATCTTTTATTGAACATACTCTCTCAAGGTTCATGTACCTGCAGTCAGGATGGTTATGCATACTGTAATATTGGAACCATGATAGTATTAAAAATAAGGATATTGTACTTAAGATACAGACATTTGTGGAAGTTTGTTTTTGACTATGCACAATATTTTGGTAAAATTTAACGTGAAAGTGAGATTGCCACTTTCAGCAAACAGTGTGTGAACGCTTACGCCTCATGCACGTTTTTATGCAGATACGATAGACTGAAAAATGATGCTGTCAAACAGAGGGAGAAGGAGTTATGAATCTACGAACCCCTGTGCAGTAGTCATCCGGGAAGAGGGTGCTCTTACTGCAGGAACCGTTGTGCATCCCGTATCTGTGAGAATGAATGAAAACAAAAAATCCGGTGGGATCAGCGGATGGTTCTCTCTGGTATCCGCGATTATGTATGAGGTGCGAGTCTGATGTCCGATGCGATTGACGTAAAAAATCTGACAAAACAGTTTGGCACAACCGTTGCAGTAGATAATATCTCTTTTTCTGTACAGGAAGGGGAGATCTTCGGTTTCCTCGGTCCAAATGGTGCAGGCAAGACCACTACCACCAGGATGCTGACCGGGGTAATCCCTGCGGAAGCAGGCACTGCCACGATTCTTGGATATGACATCCGGCGCGAACCGGTAATGGCAAAGCAGGGATTCGGCGTAGTGCCTGAGACCTCAAATGCATATGCCGATCTCACTGCATGGCAGAACCTGATGCTGATGGGGGAGTTATACGGACTTGGGCGTGCCCGGGCAATAAAGCGTGCATCAGATCTTCTCGGGATGCTGGGTCTCATTGAGCGGAAAGACCAGAAGGTGCAGGCATACTCCAAAGGTATGAAACAGCGGCTTATCCTTGCAATGGCACTCCTCCACGAACCAGAACTCCTCTTTCTCGATGAACCCACAAGCGGTCTCGATGTGCATAGCACCCGGATGATCCTCTCCCTGCTGCGTGACCTGAACCGGGCGGGAACCACCATATTTCTCACTACCCACAACATGGAGGAGGCAAACCGGCTCTGTCACCGGGTTGGCATCATCCGGAACGGAAAGATTGTCGCCATTGATGCTCCGGAAAAGCTTAAGACGGCAATCGACAGGGTGCATCGGATCGAGGTGAGTTTTGACCGTGACGTACCCGGAGATGCCCTTTTGAGACTCGATGGTGTGACCGGTGCGAACCGGACCGGTGACAAATGGCAGATCACCGCAGAAAACCGGGACACCGCCATACGGTCCCTGGTGGCCTTCAGCCAGCAGAACAACAGAAAGATCATCACCTTAAACACCATCGCACCCTCCCTCGATGATGCGTTCCTCCGGCTGACAGAGGAGGCAGGGCCATGAACCCGGCAGGATTGCCCGAACAGATGCGGCGGGCGTGGGCGATTGCCAAAAAAGACATCCGCATTTATTACTTTAAGGGTCCGGTCCTCATCTTCGGGATCTTCATGCCGATCTTCCTGTTCCTCGCCTTTCTTATGGGGAGCAGGGAGCTCCCGTTGCCGTTTCTCGTCTCCGGGCTTATCGGGATGACACTCTTCTTCACTGCAACGGCTGTCTCTCCCGCCATCTTTCCCTGGGAAGGGTCGGCAAAGACCCTTGAACGGCTCGCTTCATGCCCGATCACCATTGAGGCGATTGTCTTTGGTGACATGATCGCCTCCACCCTCCTTGGCATCGGGATCACGCTGTTTACCGTCATCATCGGGCTGGTGCTTGGACTTACGCTGCTCCACGGCATAATACTCTGTATTGCGATATTCCTTGCTGCGTGGTGCTTCTCTGCAATCGGGATGCTCCTTGCCGTGCCGCCAACGAACGTACCGTCAAACATCATGATGCTGTCATCCCTCATCAAGTTCCCACTGGTCTTCATCTCCGGTATCTTCATCCCGCTGGAGCAGATGCCATCCTGGGGGCTGGTACTTGCAGTATGCTCCCCGCTCACCTATTTCACCGATCTCATCCGATACTCTTTTACAGGTGTACACTATTTCCCGGTGCTGATTGATCTCGTGGCCCTGGGTGTTTTTACTCTGGTCTTCACGGTCATTACGATGGTTCTGCACAAGCGAACTATCTCAAAGAGAATGTAAGCAATTGCTGTAGAAGGCTCAGCGAATTCAGTACGCTAAGATCAAAATGCAGGCCTGAGTTTTACGCTTTATTTATAATGTCAGAATCAGGATCTATTTAGAGGCCACCCCTGACACATCCGGCAGGCAATGTATAAGTATATACAATCCAAACAGAGTAGACATGCAGACAAAAATCCTGCTTGAAGAGGACGAGATGCCGAAGCAATGGTATAACATGCAGGCAGATCTTCCCACACCCTTAGACCCGGTGTACAGCGCAAGGACAGGGAAACCCGCAACTCCGGATGACTTCTCCGCAATCTTCCCGATGGAACTGATAAAACAGGAAGTCAGCACCAAAAGGTACATTGACATCCCGGAGGAAGTAGCAGATATTCTCAGGCTATGGAGACCAAGCCCGCTTTTCCGTGCCCACAGGCTCGAGAAACACTTAAAGACACCTGCAAAGATCTACTACAAATGGGAAGGTGTGAGTGCCGCAGGTTCACATAAACCAAACACCGCAATTCCACAGACTTACTATAATATGAAGGAGGGAGTTGAGAGAATTGCAACCGAAACCGGTGCAGGCCAGTGGGGTTCATCACTCGCGTTTGCGACCAGTATCTTTGACATGGAATGTACCGTGTACATGGTCAGGACAAGTTATGACCAGAAACCCTACAGGAAAGTCATGATGAAGACCTGGGGTGCGGAATGCCTCTCAAGCCCGACCACGCAAACAGAATCCGGGCGTGCAATGCTGGAAAAAGACCCCGACACACCGGGAAGCCTCGGCATCGCCATCTCAGAGGCGGTGGAAGACGCTGCAACCCACGACAACACCAACTACGCACTTGGTTCAGTCTTAAACCACGTCTGTCTCCACCAGACGATCGTCGGACAGGAGACACAGAAACAGCTTGAATCAGTTGAAGAGACCGCAGATGTCATCATCGGATGCGTTGGCGGCGGGTCGAATTTCGCGGGTCTTGCCTTCCCGTTTATCCATGACAAACTGAATGGCAAAAATCCTGATCTGGAAGTTATTGCTGTGGAGCCCACCGCATGCCCGACACTCACAAAGGGTCTCTTCGCATACGACTACGGTGATGTTGCAGGTTTAACGCCGCTCATGAAGATGTTCACACTCGGACATGACTTTGTCCCGCCGGCGATCCACGCAGGCGGACTGAGATATCACGGTGATTCACCTATCGTCTCACAACTGTACGAAGACGGAATTATCGGTGCACGGAGCTGTCACCAGAACGAGGTATTTGAAGCGGCTGTCACTTTTGCAAAAGCTGAAGGACTCATCGTAGCACCGGAAGCTGCACATGCGGTCAGGGTGGCGATTGATGTGGCTCTTGAGTGCAGACAGACAGGTGAGGAGAAGACAATTGTCTTTAACAACACTGGCCACGGGCACTTTGATATGAGTTCATACGAGGCGTACTTCGCGGGATCACTCGTGGACTACGAATATCCGGCAGAACTGATTAAGGACTCCTTAACCCGCCTGCCAAAGGTTGCACAATAATAATAGTAATAATAGTAATAATAAAACCACAGGACAGACTGAGTGAACTGCCACAAAGTAAAAGACTTTTGAGACTTTGTGGCATCACACGTCCATTATAACAGCATCATAACAGCATCCGGAGCAGGATGAAAAATATTGGATTTATAATCAACCCGGTTGCGGGTATGGGCGGTGCGGTCGGCCTCAAGGGCACTGACGGGCAGTATGACAGAGCCGTAGCCCTTGGCGCAGAACCTGTTGCAGGCATAAAAGCCCGTATGATGCTTGAGCACCTCGATACCAGGGGGATTACGTTTTTTACTGCCGGTGGTTCCATGGGAGCCGATGCTCTTGAGAGTGCAGGGGTCAGTGACTATCATATCGTATACACCCCCACCACACCCGGGACCACCGCAGATGATACAATAAAGGCCTGCAGGGCGATAACCTCCATCCAGAAAGAGAGAGGCACAGCCATAAACACAGACATAACCACAAACGCAGACACAGACACCCCCATACACCTCATCGTCTTCTGCGGCGGTGACGGCACTGCAAGGGACATATTTTCTGTGACCGGTCCGGATATTCCTGTACTGGGAGTGCCTGCCGGTGTAAAGATGTACTCTGCCGTATTCGCAGTGAATCCTGCTGCTGCTGCAGAACTCATACAAAAGTTCACCCCCGCTTCATGCACAGATGCTGAGGTGATGGATGTGGATGAGAATGCATACAGACGTGGTGAACTCTCGACACGGGTGTACGGGATTGCACAGACACCCACACTCCCCAATCTTCGCCAGTCAGGAAAACTGGTCTCGGTCCCGGCTGACGACAGGCGGGCACGCAGCGAGATTGCAGAGTTTATCCCTGAGATCATGCGGGATGACACCCTGTACATCCTGGGTGCAGGAACCACAACCGGCGCCATATCAGAGGCACTCGGGATCAGCGGTACACTCCTCGGGGTAGATGCCATATATAAGGGCGTTCTGATTGCAGCCGACTTAAACGAAGAAGGCATACTGGAACTTCTCAACAGAGATCCAGATACCCGGACCAATAGCCATACGCATGCCCCTACCCATACTTACCCCCGTGTAAAAATCATCCTCAGTCCCATCGGAGCACAGGGCTTTGTGCTCGGTCGGGGCAATCAGCAGATCAGCCCGGAAGTTATCAGGAGAGCAGGGCACGAAAACATTATCGTGGTCGCAACGCCCGCAAAACTCAGCAGGACTCCTACATTATATATTGATACCGGTGACGAGAGCTTAAATGGGTGTTTCGGTGACTCTCTGCAGGTAATCTGCGGGTACCGGATGGCACAGAGAGTGAAACTTTTGCATTCGTAAATGGTATGCTTTTTTGGGAGACCTGGGCCGGGTCTCCATCGCTTTTGTGACACATTCAGATAGGATACATGTAAATAATTTATATTCAGATTTACTCCTGAAAAATAATAC
>DAOVRB010000218.1 GCA_030628325.1 Methanomicrobiaceae archaeon
GCCGTTCAGAATTACTCCATGAACAGGATCTGCTGATTGAGAAGAGCAGGATGCGTTCTTCCGAAAAAGAAAGGCTTGATAACAGGATTGCACAGATAAAAGCCGAAAATGATGAAAAAACTGAGCAGTGTAGGGAATATACATCTCTTATTGAAAAATTAGTCAGTGAAAAGACAAAGATTGAACAGGTAATTTCCCGTGCCGAGAGTAGTCTGTTTAAGAACCGTTCTTCGCTTGAGAAGTTGAAGAATGAAATAAGATCGCGCGAACGTGATCTGATGCTTCTTGAAGCACAGCAACAGGCGGGGGGTGGCCCCGGGGGAAGGGCTCTTGAGGCAATTCTTGAAATGGATGGCGTGTATGGGACTGTTGCCCAGCTTGGGCGTGTTCCTGTTGAATATTCAACTGCGCTTGATATTGCTGCTGGTGGGCGGCTCAAAAATGTGGTGGTGGAGAATGATTCAGTTGCGACATTTGCCATAAGGTATCTGAAGGAGAACCGTCTTGGGCGTGTAACGTTTCTCCCGCTTAATAAACTGAAGGTCACGGAACTTAAACCACTAAATGAGTCTAAAATCATTGATTATGCAGTAAATCTCGTTGATTGTGATCCGTTATTTGATATTGTTTTCAGGCACGTGTTTGGAAGTACTGTGGTTGTCGGGACACTTGACGATGCACGCAGGATGATGGGCAGATATCGTATGATTACTCTGGAAGGTGAACTTCTTGAGAGATCCGGTGCTATGACCGGCGGTGCCCAGAAAAAGAAAGTGAGTGGTTTTGGTGTTTCAGTTGGTGACGAGGTAAACAAACTGCGTCATGAAATTGCAGGTCTTGAAGGTGAGGCTGCTGAACTGCAAAGTGCGGTTGAGCGTTACACAAAAGAGGGTGAAGAATCCAGATATCAGCGTTCTTCCATTGAGGAGCAGATCTCCAGGTACAGGTTGCTTCAGGATGAATTTGGCAGGCGTATAGATTTTTTGACTGAGGAGAAAGAAGGGATTGAAAAATATTTTTCTGAAATGGTGTCTGCAATTGAGGGTGGCAGTGCTAAACTGAGTGAGATTGAGGATGGTCTTGAAGTAACGGTGGGTAAGATATCCCGTCTTGGCAGTGAGATTGATGAGCTGAAGAAAAAGCTTGATGATACGGGGATACCTGAACTGACTGAGAAAATTGAGCGTTATCGCAGGGAGTCTGGCGAAATTAACAATCGCCTGAGGAATAAGGATGCTGATATTGCTGATACACAGCGGGAACGCCAGCATTTTTCAAGGCGTGTTGAAGAGCTTGAGGGAGAACGCGAGGTACTTACAGAAAAAAACAGGCAGATCGACGTGGAAACCAGTGGAATTGTGGACTCAATTATCAGCAGTAAGGCGCTGATATTGGAATTTGAAGCAAAAAAACAGACATTTTCCGAAGAACTGGGAGATATGCAACAGGGCCGTGATCTTCTCAATAGTGAGATAATGGCACTGGAAAAACGGATTGTTGAACTAAATCTCGATGCAGAGCGCATCCGTCTTCAGATGGTGTCATTAAATGAGCGGCAGGAGTCACTGATCGGTGAGATTAATGTTCTCAGGGAAGAAGTGGGAAATTCTGAGAGTGATCTGACTTTGCAGGATATTAAGACGGGGATTGCCGGGGCAGAACGTGAGATCAAAAAAATCGGGGCTGTCAATATGCTTGCTATTGAAGAGTATGAGCGCGTGGAGAAACGTATTTTTGAGAGGTCAGAGAAGAAGGATGTTCTTTCATGTGAGCGCACAAAACTCATTGAACGGATTGAACATTTTGAGAAGATGAAGTATGATTCGTTTATGGAATCGTTCAATGCAATTGATAGAAATTTCAGAAAAATATTTGCCCGTCTGACAAGTGGGAGTGGAAGGCTGGTTTTGAATAATGAGGATGATCCGTTTAGTGGGGGGATGACCTTTGCAGTTCAGCCCAGGGATAAAAAAGTACATCTTCTGAGCGCGTTGTCTGGTGGTGAGAAGTCACTTACGACTCTTTCGTTTATATTTTCAATTCAGCAGTACATGCCTGCGCCGTTTTATGCGTTGGACGAGGTGGATATGATGCTGGATGCTTCAAATGTCGAACGGATTTCAACAATGATTAAAGAGCTATCGACAAATGCGCAGTCAATTGTTGTTTCACTGAGAAAACCTACTATTGAACATGCGGATCGTATCATTGGTGTTACATCACGTCCGGATAAGTCTACTTATGTTACCGGTGTAAAGAACAATGCATGAAGAACCTGTTGAGATTCTTGTCGGAATGGCAGAATCGGGTGAAATAGATCCGTGGAATATTGATATTGTCGAGGTGACCGATCGTTTTTTCTCAGAACTGGAGAGGTTAAAGGAACTCGATCTGCGCATTTCTGGCAGGACCCTTTTTTTTGCTGCAACTCTTCTCAGGATGAAATCCGAGTATCTTAATGAAGTTGCGGATGATTTCTCAGATAATGAATTAGATGATGAATTGGATGAATATAATGACGAATTTGCTTTTGATGGTGAATTTAGTTCGGATGATGTGGCTGATCCTATTGAACGCCTTGAGAGGGAGATTCAACGGCGGGTTGGGAGAAAAAAACAAAGAAAGCGCCCAGTTACTCTGTATGAATTAATTCAGGAGCTTAAAACAGCAGAGAAAATGCAGAGACGTCGTGTCAGAAAGCAGAATGTTGAGATTCCTGTTCAAATTGAGGTTGATGATGTTATAGATTTTACACATGAGGAGGATTTCCTGGAGGAAACACAGTCTGTTTTAAATGGGTTTCACAGGATTAAGAAGGATCTCTCCTGTATATCTCTTACTTCCCTTTGCTCTGAAATGGGGCGTGAACTGCATACTGTGTATCTTCCTCTTCTGTTTTTGATGCATGAAGGTAATATTTTTATGGAGCAGGATGATCTTTTTGGTGAAATCCGAATCTCTGAATGGCGCGCTGAAGCTTTTGAAGATGAATAATCTTGTTTAGTTGATTGAATTATAGTTACGAATGTCACTTTATGAATTAATTGAACCTGTGGAAAGCGATTTACATGGGTTATTTTTGAAAATATGTTTGTTACTCCGATGAATAAAACCAAACAATTTCTAGGAATTTGGTTTTCGACTATAATTTACTTTCAGGATTTTATGTTTCAGTTGGATTTTTAAGATCAGGTTACTACAAAAAAGACTGAGATTCCCTGTAGATTCTACCAAATTGACTAATATGGGGCGCAATTGTCTATGTAATTATAGTGATTTGTGGATCTGACCTGGTGAATTTGTTTACCTAAAAAGACCTGATAAGACGGACTCTCCTGCAGATCTACCTCTCAAATCAGAATCTATATATATGCAAAACAACCACTTAGTTAGGTCGAATGGTTACGGCACAGAACGGGCGTAAACTGCCTGGTTTTGTGTCTGTCTTCCATTCTGGTGTGAAGTTTTTTTCA
>DAOVRB010000001.1 GCA_030628325.1 Methanomicrobiaceae archaeon
GAAAAGGAAGAATCAACAAACAGCTATTTTCTGACAATAAAAGGAAGCCAGAACCTGCTTAGATTTCTCAGTGATTTACCTGAAAATCAAGTGACAACCAAATCCTCGACCAGGTACACCACTGACAACCCAACTGACAACCCAACTGACAACTCAAACGGCACAATCCCGACAAAAAAGGCACGCTCCGAAAAACTCTCACTGGTCTGCAAAATCAAGAACAAACCCAAAGATTGGGACCGCAAACGGCAGACTATCCTCACACACAACCACATTGAGTTCAGCACTGCGAACCTGAAAAATCATAGCATCTATTCTCATACACTGATGGGGCTTACCATCAAGAACACCCGAACATCTATCATAATCAATTTTCCAGAGGCAGAGACATACTGTGCACAGCAGGCGTTCATCAATGTCATGGATGCTCTTAACAAGATACAATCAAAGATAGAGAGATTTTATGGCATTACTCTCTCAGGAGAGTTTCAGGTAGTGAGCCAGGAACATGCAGACCTAAAGAGACACTTTGCAGAGATTTCAGACTGTTATGATGTGGGCAACTATTATGTTTTCTTTGATCCCATCGACAAGAAGCCACGCTGGAAGATTGATAAGAGCAAGGGATTCAAGGAATGGGAAACCATGCACAGGGAATTGGGCGCAGAGGATTATGATAACATAAACCTACGCATGGCAGACATGGCAGATCATCATGAGGACATGCCCATGCCTTTTGACCAATGGGCAAAGGTAGAGCAGCAGGGCTTTGAGATTAAAGATGTTCTCAATGTAGTCATGGACATGGGCAAACAGAACCTCAAGACAGCCACAGGACTCAATACTGTTGTCCAGATTATCAAGAACAGTCTACCAGGTGACAACAAAGAACAGACAACACCTGATAACTTCAAGGGGGAGCCGAACTATGTTGGATAACTGGTGGCTCTCTCCCACAAGAGATCCTCAACAATGTCCTAAGTGCAAGGCACATACTTTTGACTTCCAGCCAGGCAATGCCTTCTGGAGAGAATGTCCCTGCGGTTTTCTCATGCCTTCTGAGCATTCCCTCCATAAGGATAGTTACACACACACAGGAAGCAACAAGCTTGTCCAGCTTCCTCTGACAAGATTCATGGAGGTTGTTCACAATTAAACAAGCAACACTCCTTCAACATTTCTGTCCAGGTGATTGTATGGGCTGTGAGCTTTCACCCCAAGAACCCATAGCATTCACCATAGGTCAGAGGGTGGCTCTCAACGCATCAGCCTGCGCAGGTCATGGCATACAGGGAACCTGTGCTATCAATGGCAATTTCTATGATGTCATATGGGATTATGGTAATAAAAAATCAGTGACAGGCAACCAATCCAACTCTCTGATCTCCCCAGCTCTTCTTTCAGAATCAATTCTCACAGAAGCGAAAAGGAGGTTCCCCTGATGAACAACTGCCAGGACTGTGGAAAACCAATCATAGGACGCAACAAGCGAGCCATACGCTGCAAGCAGTGCAACAGGCAATGGTATCTCGACTATTGGCGCAACTACAGCTATCAACATGGCATACTGCTGCGCATCATCTCATACTCATTGATATTTGGTAAAACAAGGAGGAAACCACATGAAAAAACAAATGGAACCACAGACACCATTATCCAGCCTTCTGTTGGATATGGAAGTATTGGAAGTCCAGACGAACTACGACTTCCAGGAAAGCTGGAGAACACTGAAAGTGAGAGTGATGACAGAGTTGGGGATGCTACGACCACCATCTGCAAAAGAAGAGAGACCACCGCAGGACACAGCAGACAAGGAGGCAGAACATGTTTGAGAAAATAGGCATGAAAAAGATCATGGAGAATGCAGACAAGCTGAACAACTACATGAAGAGCGTGGATGAGAGGCAGAGAGACATCATGAAATCTTTCAACCATCACACTGTCGTCACGAATGTCAAGCTGAACTGCATACTGGAACACCTGGGCATCCAGGAAACCGCAGCAACAAAAGTGACAGCAGCACTGAAAGAGGTTGGTCTGGAATGACTGAGTCTGAGATTACAGAGACGACACTGTCCAAGAGACAGGTAAGGACTATCTGTGCAATAGCCCTCATCGTTCTTGGATTATATGGTTCATTCCATATAGGCTCAGCACACACCTGCAACAGGTCAGGAGGTTATCTGTTACACAATCTGGTATGCGTCAATTACAGCACTCTCAGATACTGCCAGATCAACAGGTCTGTCTATGAAGTGGGCAATAACATAGGCTTCATGGACCCAAGGCTACAAGAGATCCTCAAGGAGGCAACCAATGGAACGCAGTAACGCTGACTTCCTGCGCAAGGTAGAAGCCAGCAGGGAACGCCTGTTGAGACGCAGGGAGATGTCCAAGTATGTCAAGAGATCATACAGCGGCATCCCTCCATCAGTCAAGCGCAGGATTGAGGAGAACAACAAGCACAAACAGATCAGAGGAGTTTGCTGGAATGCAGCAGACAAGAAGAGACACAAGGCAATCGAGGACACGATGCCTCTATCAAGGTGGTTATGATGAAAGCACTGAGCATAAAGGAACCCTGGGCAAGCATGATCTACAATGGCCAGAAAACAATAGAGACCAGGACATGGAATACAAAATACAGGGGATGGGTATTATTATGTGCCAGCAAGAAACCTAAGAGCAATCTATCAGGCAACGCCTTTGCCATAGCTGAGATATACCATAGCAGACCGATGATTGCTTTAGACGAACCACAGGCATGTTGCAGCATCTACCCTAAAGCACATAGCTGGCTGCTCAAGAACATCACACCTATCAAGCCTTACCCTGTGAAAGGCAGGCTGTCCCTGTTCAATGTGTCTGTGACTTCTCCTGATGTTGTGCGCTTCTTCTGGAACAAAGGCTGGAAAGCTGGATACATATGCAAACTTCTGGATCTAATAGATTACAGGCTCATGAAGATACTCAGGGATGACCTACACATATTTGACAGAGAGATACAGGACGGCAAGGTGATCCTATGAGAAAGCCAAGACTGACCAGGGCTTTCGCCAATTCACTGCAAAAGAAGAGAGAAGAACACGACAAGTGCGACAGATGCCCACACCCAGAAGAATGTATGTTATTTCGACAAGGAGGAAAACAAATGAAAAAAACAGGTAAATCAAGAGAATTAGAGATAAGGGATCATAGACTATTTATGAAAGAAGGTAGAGAAGCAAAGGAAAGATCAGACAGAGAATATAGAGCAGCAAATGAAAGATCAGACAGACATGTTTCTCATATGATAACAAAGGTTCTGGGTATGATCCTACTAATGGTTGTCATAGTATGCATAGGTGTCTCATTGAATTCTCGCACAGAGGCAACAGCCATATTTGAATGCAGCAGCGGTGACATAGACACAAACATCTCTGCACACTTCAACACACAGGAATACCCATGCAACATCTCAACAGGTCAGCCAGGCATATGTTTCAAGCAGGATAATCTCATGGAAGGCTTTGAGTTCAAGGGCATAGACGGTCTGACATGCAAGGGCAAGGCAGAGGTCAAAGCACCCTCATGGATGATGATGTTCGGAGGGTTCAACTGATGACAGGGCAAGGTAAGAGACAGGCAAGCCAATACAACACCCCTTGCATATGTGGACACAGAGAGGGAGATCACACCATAAGCGGAGCATGCACATTATGCAACTGCCTGATGTTCCAGGCAAAGAAAGAGGGATGAAGGTGTGCAGCACATGCAAAGTCTTGACAGCCTGCCTCTTATGTGTCTGCCTGTTATCTGCCTGGCTGGTCTATGGTGTACTCCAGGAAGCCAGGACAGAGCAGGTAATTATACATCAATATGTATCAACGACAGAAGAAAATGATTATCCTGCAACGACAGAAGAAAATGATTATTCTGCAACGACAGAAGAAAATGATTATCCTGCAACGACAGAAGAAAATGATTATTCTGCAACGACAGAAGAAAATGATTATCCTGCAACGACAGAAGAAAATGATTATCCTGCAACGACAGAAGAAAATGATTATCCTGCAACGACAGAAGAAAATGATTATTCTGCAACGACAGGAGAAAATGATTATTCTGTAAAGACAAGAGAGAAGGAATGGTGAGAACAATGACTAATTTATTTGAACAGTTAGCAGAATTAGAACATGAACAATGGATGGCATGGTCTAAAGATATTGCGTCAAAAGAGAATATATCTCAAGTAAGGTTGGAGAGATGGAGATCCTTATGGAAACCATATTCCAAATTGACAGAAGAGCAGAAAGACCAGGATAGATTATGGGTTGAAAAAGTGATGAGATGTTTCAAACAACATCTGAAACCAGATTGAGGTTCTAACTATGTCATACAAAAAACTGACCGGATTCACCCTATACCAGCGAGCCATGCAGGAAGCAGACTTAGACGTACTCAGCATAACCAGCAGTCCCAAGGGCTTCGGCAAGTCCAGCTTTATCCTGCAGAACGCAAGGAAGTACCTTGACCTGTTCGGCTTGACCTGTCCACAGTGCAAGCATGAATGGGTGTACACTGGCAGGGCAGTCACTTCAAACCCAGGGGGAGGCTTCACCCTGACCAACGAGAACCCATCAGAGCCGTGTCCTAAGTGTGGACACAACAACTCTGAGAGGACTAAGCGCTTCAACTTCATGCGTTACCTTGCCTATGATAACAATGAGGTAAGGAGATTGATCCATGAACTGCCTGAGTACAGTCCTATCCTTGCAGATGAAGGTGTGCGTTTCATGATGGGCGAGGACTGGAACAGTTGGGAGTCCAAGCTGATGAAGAAACTGATAGCGCAATGCAGGACAAAGCACCTATTGATCTTCACGAACATACCTAAGTTCAGATGGCTGGACAGGAAATACAGGGATGACATGGCGACATTCTGGGTGAGGATAATCAAGCGAGGCATGGCAGTGATGCTCCAGCCTGACCTCGGAGAGACAGACGACCCCTGGCACATGAAGAACTTTGAGAAGTATCTGGGATCATACAATTATTTCACATCAGAATCAGTCCTGATGGAGAGAGTATCCCATCTCCTGAAAAAGCATCAATGCGTATTCGACTACTTCCGCATCCCTCCTGTCCCTGATGATATATATAAGACTTACCTTGTGGCGAGGGATGCAAAGGCATTCGAGGCAAAGCGAGCAGACCAGAAGATCAATGAGAAGGACGTGGCAAAGATAGCCTGCTACAACCTGACAGAGAAGTGGGATGAGATCAAGGCTGCTGTGCATATGGGTAAGTTCAAGAAGCCCACGCTGAAGATCCTTGCGAGGTTCGTGTTCAATAACCCTGTCACAAACAAGGACACAGTGGCATACACAACGATAAGGAACTGGATAAAGGGTGTGGATGACATGGTCAAGCTGCACCTTGGAGGCAACAACAAATGACACATGCAGACACAGCAGAGGTATGGCGTAACGACAAGCAGTATCATTTTGAATGGAATGAAGAGAGCATAGCGATAACAGAATGCTGCAAGAACAAAGAGCATGAGGACTGCACTCTTGAGACCTATGATTTTGCGAGGATTGAATGAACTTCGTAGAACTATTCTCAGGAAGCGGAACCATGACAAGAGAGTTCCAAAGAGCCGGTCACAATACTTTCTCTGTAGACATAAGAAAGCGGAAGGGCAAATGCGAACCCCACTTGAGAAAGGACATACTGGACATGGTCCGGTCAGACATTCCCTTCAACCATATAGATGTCCTCTGGCTCTCCCTTCCCTGTGATATATGGAGTTATGCTGCTGGCTCTGTCCATTGGAATAAAGAAGGACTCCCAAGGACAGAGAAGTGCATGGCACATATTCATATCCTGGAGAAGTCCCTTGCAGTTATCCAGGAATGTAGTCCGGGGTTGTTCTTCATAGAGAACCCCAGAGGGAGATTGAGGCATTACCCCAGGTTGCTTGACTTCCTGGCAAAGCATGAGGCACTCATTAAAGTATTGACCCTGTCCTCTTACGGCTTCCACACGACAAAGCCAACGAACCTATTCACCAATGCAAAAGATTACACACCCAAAGAGCTTGACAGATTCGGGAGGGGCGCAAAAGTGAAGCGTAATTTCTCGAACATGACTAAATGCCAGAGACAGAAACTGCTGAGCTCATTGGCGATAGAGATAAGAGAATATTGTGAGGAGCATATCAGACCCAAAGGCATACCCATTGCAGATCATTGTCAGAAAGATTTAGGAGCATACATATGAAACATCGAGGTACTTTTTCCCTGCTGCTGTTGATCCTGATTGCCATAGTCATACCCAGACTGTTCTTCCCGGTCAATGCAGGGATAGACACAGATGAATACAAAGATGCAGAAGGGAACTATTACCTGTTCCAGTTCGATCCTTATCATTTCTATGGCGAATCACTCAAAGGTCCGGGCAGAAATTTCCTTATCTTCCAGGAACATGCCCTGGGCAGCCTCTTCTTAATATCTCTCATCCCTGTATTCTATGCAGCGCTCACAGCATTGTTCCTGTTCTTCATCATAAAGGAACTCACAGGCAACCCCTGGGCTGCGTTCCTTGGCTGCATCATCCTTGCGGTCAACAAGATATTCTTCATGGCGACCTACAGAGGCTACACAGACACCAACAGCCTCAACCACTTCTTCATAGTCTCTGTGATCTACTGCGTCATGATAGGATACAAGCATAGGTCTGCCTGGGCAATAGCTGCCTGTGCTCTCCTGCTCTTCATGCTCACCTGGAACGGCTGGATCTTCCTCCTGATTATCCTTGCTATTGCTATGTCCATGTATTCAATAGACAACAGGAGATGGCTTAACTTAGGTATCCTTGCATGCTTCCTCTTGATCCTGCCTTATAGGAAGGTACTCTCTTACTTGCCTTACTTGGGTTCCGGTTTCAGGATAACGCATGAGATGGCAGGACCATGCTATCATCCCTTTATCTTGGTCATACTTGCAGCACTGTTCTTTTTCCTTCTATCGCAATGCAGAGGAGATGTGAAGCATTACATATTATTGTCCTGGTTCTCTGTATTCCTCATAGCGAGCATGTTCGCCTTGCGCCATACACAGCATCTCATCCCTCCTCTGGCAATTACACTTGCGATTCTTGCAGATAAGATAAGGAAGTACCAGGTACTTTTCATCTTACTGTGTTCTGTGATGATGCTCTTCCTGTTCTCATTGGAGATCATGCACTCACAACACCTGCCACACATGGACGACACAGTGCTGGAAGCTATGGAATGGATCAAGGCAAACACTTCTGAGGACATTAAGATCATGTCCTGGTGGGATTACGGACACATCTATTCTGCATACTCAGGCAGGGAAGTGATGTACAGAGGGCATGAACCGAGAGGTCAGGTATTGGAAGAGCTTGCTGCTTTCCTGTTGTCACCTGACAGCAGCCTGCCTGATGACACGATCTTCATAGCCAACTCAGCAGACCTGGAGAAGAGGGAGATCCTTGAGTATTATAGTAGTATGAACCTGACGATGGACAGCACCATCATGCGAGTGCTGAGAGAAGGCAGATGCTTTGAAGGTACTAAGAGGATATGTATGTGGGGTGAATAGATTATGATTAAGGAATTCATAGCTGACAGGAAAAGGATATATGTGAAAAATTTAGAATCAACTCAGCAGACAGCATGGCTATCTTTTGTTTTGGGCATGGCAACAGTTACAGTAGCATTGGAGTTTATATTGACAGAACAGTATCTATACTTGATATTGACACTGGCAGACCTTATAGCATTTCCTTTCTTCTGTATGTTCAATAAACAGAGACACAAGAACAACTACTTAACAGCCATATTTATCATAAACATAGTTTTCATATTTATGGGATTACACTCATTATCCCTATGAACACTACTGTGGTCACAACAAGGGCAGTGACCATAGAAGCAAGTTTATCCTTACCGAACTTAAAACCGACAGCAACACCACACATTATCGAGACACTCGCAACAAAAATGATACGTCCCACACTATGCCCTAACATAATCATTCCACTCATGTAATCACCAATATGTGAGAGGGGAGAAGGGTTTAATAAATCCTTTCTTCCCTTATTCTAAACCCTTGTTTTTATAGAACCCATCCCTAAAACCCAATATGAAAGACATAAGACTTATCCATCTGGAAGAGATGGAGCCTATGGCTTTCGGTGTCAAGGAGATGGTAGGTACCCTTGTGGCAGGAGGAATCCTGTTCATGATTGGTATGTACGCTTACGTCAAGGTCGGAGCGACCATTGACCAGAGCAACTTCACGGCAGCCGAAAACGCTACCTTTGCGAACATAAAGACAAACATAACCGCAGGTTTCGACCTTGGTTCTGTCATCTTTATCGTTATCGCAGCTGGTACGATCATAGGAGTTATCTGGATGGCATTCAGGTAAGGGCGACCTTGCAGAATGCAATCAAGACTGGTCTGGCCAGACGGTCAGGGCTTGTCAGAAAGCCCATGCTTTTTCTCAACCGTAATTTATATATGAGGGAGCATTCATAACAATCACTCTTTTTCCCCTGAACCCATACCTGACGCCTTCTTATCCTGGTATGGGCAAGGGCTTTTACATCATCCTTCTCACGACCAACACAGCCAGACAACAGAAGCAACCCACACCAGCAGCGACCATAGAATACAGCACGGCATACACCTGCCAGGGTACTGCATCCATCCCTTTAACAATGAAGAACCCAGCATACACACCGACTGCCAGGACAGAAGAACAGCTAAGAAGTGTCAGGATATCATTCGCCATCTATCAGATGATCTGTCTGGATTTTATATAAACCCTCCCTTCTCAACCGTAGTTTTTATAGTAGTAATTTCTAAAGATAGGCATGGGCAAACTAATTCTGGCATCCGGTGAAGTGCAGACAGTCACAAGACCGCCTCCACCACAACCAAAACCTGTCGCATCTGTCCCTGAAAAGAAGGCTGCTGTCCCAGAATCCAAGCCTCCTGTCCCAGATCCAAAGCCTCCTGTCCCAGATCCAAAGCCTCCTGTCCCAGATCCAAAGCCTCCTGTCCCAGATCCAAAGCCTCCTGTCCCAGATCCAAGGACCTCTTTTGACCTCAAGGAGTGGAAAGACAAAGGCTACACTGAGACAAAGCAGGGCAACAGCATAGTCATGACCGCACCCAAGAAAGAGTATGCTCCATCTGTGTGTACCCAGGGCAAATGGAGCAACAAGAATAAGTATTACAGGAGAGGGATAGCTGCAGGTTACACTAAAAAGGACTTCTGGAAGTATGGTGGCCTCATATCTTCTACAGCCAAGTACACACCGCATCAGGTAATGATAGACTCATCCGGCAGGATAACTGAGAGACACTTCCAGACCATAGTGTATGATTCAAGTTCCAGAGAGAGGAACTACCGTGTGGTCGAGATCAAGCAAGGACAGGAAGTGATAAGCCTGGGCAAGCATGGCAGGCAGAAGGTCGTCACGGCGAAAATTGCGACACGCATGTATGCTGCAAGGGATGCGAAACAGTCAGCAGCCATAAGGCAGAAGCTTGTCAGTGAAGGAAAGAGGGATCCTTACCCCACTGCGTATTACGTCACGACATACAAAGGCAAGACCTACAAGCATAAGGATGCTGACTGGAAGGTTCCTGAATACAGGAAGGACCTGGCAGAATATAATAAGGCTGTTGGGATAAGCGCTGCAAAGGTAATCAAGAAAAGCCCTGGAGGGATTGTCGAGAAGGAAGTCACGCTGACTCCACGCCCAGGCATCAGCGGCATGCATCCAATACAGCCAAAGATACAGATGAAAGTCCCTATTGATCCTAAGAAAGAGGCAGAGCCGGACTTGTTCATGTCCACCTTGAAGTCACAGGCGAACCCATTAAAGACTCCTACTGCATCAACAGCATTGAAGCTGTATGAGGCAGAGACAAAGGCTGAGACTTTTTTAGGGGAGAAGTCTGGAGTTAGTCCCTGGCTTAAGGAAACTTCTGAATCACAACTCAAAAAAGGAGATACAACAGTTAACTCATTTTCCAAGGCTCTTAAAGAATTTTCTCAAGGCTCTAAACCTGTCCCTGATTCCATGATAGATAAAATACATAGCAGGGATTCCGATAAGGTAAGCAACCATATCTTCACTCATACAGGTAAGGGAGTGGAGAAGGTTAAAAAATCTTTCGTTCTTGCAGGTCTTGGAGCAAAGGTAGGTACTTATTATTTAACTGGGGGTTTAACAAATGCAGCGCATAGCATGTCCAAATACCCTTTAAGGTCAGCTGTAGTATATCGGGGAGCCGGAAAAGCAATGGGACTCATAGGCAAGGGGACTGTAGCTGCATCACATTGGGCTTACCCTTCTATGAGGCTCACGACTCAGGCAGCAATAGCAAAGGGAGTTCCCACAGCATTAGTAGCTGGGGGCATAGGATTACATTCATGGGCGCAGCCCACAACCCACGGAAAAGTAAAGACTGCCCTGGGTGACATAGGTGGCTTGATGGCAATCTACGGCGCAAGGAAAGCCATAGGTGGCGCAAAGACAGGCTACCGCCTCCTAACAAAAGACTACTACCGCATGCACGAACTCGACCCCACAAGATCATACGGCTTCGCAAAGAGAGAGAGCATCATATCCCACAAGACCCCACCCAGATTGAAACCCACATTCGAGTCCACCCTAAAGAAGACCAACTTCATAGGCAAACTACCGAAAGACATCAAGGTCCAGACCTACACCAAAGAAGACATATTCGTGAAACAGTTCCTCAAAGAACGTGGCGCAGTATTGAGAGGCGGCCGTAACTTCTACAGCCAACTGCAAGGCTCCCATTCCACAAAAGGAAAGGATTGGGACGTAGGCATGTTTGATAATAAGCGCCAAGCCCAGGAACTCGCAAGACAACTGAACATACACTTCAAGACATCTGATTACAAAGCCCAGACCAAGCGCCTCGCAACGACTGTAAAGGCAGGCAGCAGAGACGTGGCAGACATTGTCCCACTCAAGAAAGCAGAACTCAAAGACACCATCTTCACAGGCGAGGGCATGAGATTAGAGTCCTTGAAGAAAGCCACCTGGAGATACTACACGACCTTCTATGAACCTGCGACAACCACAGGCAGATCTAGGGAAAAGGATCTCTTCAAGTTCATGGACGCCTTGAAGCATACGCAGCATGGCATCAAGGAAGATCCTTTCTATTATGAAGATGTCGCATGGCACGCCGGAGAATCATTACCTCATATAAAGAAAGGCACATTCAAAGCTAAACAGATGACACCAAGCGCTTATGAGACCAGGACAGGACAGGCAGGAAAGAAAATAACATTCTTTGGGCAGGATGAGTTTATCCATTCATTCAAGAAAAGCGGTCAGGATGCAATACGCCTGTCCGGCAAAGACATACCTTTCATGCGCAGACAACAGCTTCCAAAACAATTTCATCATCCTGTCAAGGGGAAAATAGCAGGTGACATACAGTCCAAAGCTTATCTGAGATGGGCTGAGAAAAACCCAGGCAAGATCATTCCTTCCCCTCAAACAATTACAGGACGCACATGGAAGGGAGCATCAACCCTTAACGTAGAGAAGGAATGGATCATGATGGGAGATATACCTAAGCTGAAATACTCCGGCTGGGGTTATGACTATTGGGACAAGAAGCCAGTCAGGATAATTACACAAGGCAGCAGATCAACACCAGCAGCACAGAAGCTGAAAACCAATGTACCCAAGTTCCTCAAGGACATATCCTCACAGAAATCACTCTCCAAAGATATAGCATTCAGCATCAAAACAACACCCGACAAGAGCCTCTCACCCTTGCAGAAGTCATACTTAGAGAGCAGGCGTAACCTGGATTACCGCAGTTCATTCCTTCCCATCCTTGCCCAGGGCAGAACCTCCGCCCCTATGGCAAGGACTCAGACTCTGAGCAGAGACATATTCAGAGGCAGCAGCAGACCTTCTGCTCCAATGTACAGACAGTCAAGACAGATATTCTCACAGCCCAGAAGGCAACCTATCATAAGAAGCACACAGAGACCTGCGCCAAGACAGTCCAATCCTATGAGGGAGATATACCAGGACACCAGAAGAGTGCAGCCCAGAGAACCATACAGGGACACAAGAACCCCTGCCAGGGATCCACTGAGAGATATATACAGGACAGTCACACCAAGGGATCCACGCACTCCTCCGAGAGATCCTCCTCCAAGAAGACCTCCACCGCCAAGGGACCCCCCAAGAAGATCCCCACCACAACCAAGGGATCCACGCAGACCGATGGATCCAAGAAGACCTACAAGACCCACATATCCCATAAGACCACAATATCCAACCAGACCGCAGCAGCCACAGATCCCTATAATCCCTTTCGGCACATCATCCTCAAAGCAGCGCACACAACAAGGCTTTGACGTATTCGTCAGAGTCAGAGGCAAGTTTCAGAAGGTCAGCCAGTCCCCTATGTCCAGAGCGATGGGTATGTCCCTGGGCGCAAGGAAGGTACACACTTCTCCTGCTGCAACATTCACACTGAGGAAGTCCGGCACAGTTATCAGAAAGAGAAAGCATGATCCTTTTTTCAGCCAAGTGCAAGGCAGATTCAGGAAGAAAGGCAGCCTCTTCATAGAGAAGAGCAAGCACAGGATCAGCACAAGAGGAGAAAAGGCAGGTATCACAGCCAAAGGGATAGCTGCATCTAGGAAGAAAAAGAAAAAAAATCTATGGTGGTGAAACTATGGCAACAATAGACATAACACAATACAGGAGAAAACTGAAACACCCTCTATTACGGAAATGGACAAAAGGAAAAGGAGAGTGGGAATACATAACTGCTAAGGGGACAAAGAGGAACCTACAGAATGCTACAAAACTCAGAGACACAGGAAGAACGCATCATGTAGTTGCATACAGGGGCAAGGAATATCCTCCTGATGAATTCCTGAGACAACATCCCAAGTTCAGACAAAAAAAACCTATACAAAAAAAGGCTCCTGCTAAAAAGAAAAGACATTGGTGGTCATAAGATGGGATTCTTATTCAAATCAAAGAGACAGAAAGAGAAAGAGATGGACGATAAGCTGACACTCGCCAGAGTCAGAGCAGCAGCAGCGAACCAACAGACAAAGGAACGCCAGGCATTCGATGCAAAGAAAGCAGAACTCTCAAGGCTACAAGCCCAGGCAAGACAGAACAGCGCTTATGGCAGGATCAGAGCAAAGACCTCTCCTGTCCTGCGCAGGATAGAAGCCAAGGTTGTGGCAGCAGCAAAGAAGGCTGGCCCGGGTATCATGAGGGGTGCAAGCCGTTTCGGTGAGAACCGCGCACAACAATCCAATGTCTATACTGCTCCAAGGAGAAAGAGCAGCACAAAGAAAAAAGGGAAAAGAAGACCTGCACAGAAGCGCAGACCACCGCAGAAGCAGAAGTCCTTCAATCCCTGGTCAGGGAGGATGGAATGAATGAGAGGCAAGAGAGCGCAGAACAGTGGCCCTATAGTATGGATAGTTGCCATGATGCTCATTTTCACAGTAGGGATAATCTATGTCACTATGACAGTAGGATGGGACGCAGTGTATGACCAGTTCATGCCCGGACTTCCTGCAGAATACCAAGGGACAGCGACACGCATGCAGACCATGTGGAAGCTATGGCCTATAGCTGTGACAATGGGGATACTCCTCTGGGCGTTCATCATGCAGACCAGGAACAACCCAGGCGGAAACGGTTACTGATGATGAGAGACCTGAGACTGATCTGGATTTTTGTATCTATACTTCTTCTGAGCAGTGCAGCCTCTGCCTATGAGATCATAGGTGACTCAGTCTTCTACGACAGCCAGTATGCTAACTTAACCGTGACCCCTCACACAGTCATCAACCCCAGCAGGAACCATCAGGAATTCAATATCTGCGCAAAGGCAAGCCCCGGCGCTCTTTGCATAGCATACGTTTTCGACAACGCCCTGCAGGAAGGCACAGCAGAATACTGGACAGCCTACGACCACCCATATACATACTGCTACACAGACACAGACTGCACAACTAAATACAGCAATTATAAGGACTGGATGAATGTGAACTCAGCCTTCTCAACAGTCTCATACCAAAACAAGCAGATCTACTACACAACATCGCCTTTAAACTTCCAGGCCCATGAATGCCAGACCTGGCGCATCCAATACAAGCCCCAGGAAGATGAAGGCAAATGGAACCTCTGGACATGGAACAGCCAGACCGGGGACTGCGCAGCGGATTACCTCAATGGGAACTACAACTTCTTCTATGATATGGATCCATGGTGGTCGACCTCGGACAATAATGTTACACAGGGGCATACATATCTCAGCAACGACCATTTTTCTGATAACTTTGAGAGTTATGACTTGACACCTGTGTTTCACTTAGATACAATAGAATTCCAAGGTTATACATCATCTATCTCAACTAGCACAAATAGAATGGAAGGAACACACAGTAACAGATGTTATAATCCTATTAGGTACTATAGTAGATGTCAGAACACCACTATTAATAAGGAGATAACTTCAGATAGGTTAGTAATATGGTATAAAGGAAATAATGCATCAGCAGAACATCTTATCGCAATAATAACTACCTCTGGTACTATATCAGCTCGTAGAAGCAACATAAAATGGGAGAAAATTGAATTTGATTTATCCACAAAAATAGGAGAATACATAACAACTATCAAAATCTATCCTGATCCAGATTTTGTTAATTGTAGCAAAGAAGTACTCTTTGATAATATCTATTTTTATAATACTTCTAATTACTTTAATGTAAATAGATGGTTAAACAAGACAGGAGAGATTGAACTCCAGAAAGCAAACAACCTTTATGGTCATAACACCACTATAATTAAATCCGTAAGTGATACACATAATCATATGTATTATTACCTCAATACTACTCCTTTTAAAGATGTTGAAATAATTGCTAAATCTAAAAATTCGGTAGCAAATAGTTTTTCAGGAATAATATTATCTAACGATACTAATACTAATTCTTATCCTACACTAAGTGGTTATAGGTATATTTTCAAGTCTGCTGCAAATACAGATTCATATTTAAGAAGGTCTATCAGTGGTACACTTACAGAATTAAGTACATCGGACACAGATGCTTTCTCTATTAATACCTGGTATTGGGTAAAGTTAGTCAGATATGGAAGCAATGGGACAATCAATGCTTATACTTCAGAAGATGGCTCAACATGGACACTACGTGAAAATGCTGTAGACACAACATTTAGTAATTATTATATTGGATTTTTCTTTGAGCTGAAAAATAATATATATGACAATATCCTAGTCCGGGAAATCATCCCCAACACTTACTACTCTCCCCACAACATAACCCCCAGCTTCATCTATGACGACTCAGAAGAGGACACCTGGACAGACGCAGTAATCGAATGGCAGAAATCCAACAACAAAGACCTCTCCTCCTACTCCACAATCCACACAGACACCTACCCCAACCCATCAGACCAGACCGACTTCACAAGAGAACTATCAGGCGGCATCTGGCGAGCGAATGTATCTGTCTGTGACGCATCAGCATGTGTCAGCAACTACACCCAGACAATCACCATATACAACGACAGCACAACAGTAACCGCAACAGACGCAGTCTCAACAACCATAATACAATCATTCAGCGCCCACAACAACCAGACCGGAGAGACCTTCACCACAACCACAAGCCCCCTCATACTATACTCAATAGACGACACCCAGATAGAATACTCAAGCAATGGCTACGAAAACAAGAACCAAACTCCAACAGACGTAATCCTCAACCCCTGGGTGAACTTCACACTATTAAAAGAGACAGACAACACAGCCTTCAACGTCTCAGAGACCCCATCCACAAAGATGCACATCTACTGCACCAATGATACTATAGAGCACACATTCACAGACAACTCAGAGACCATAGCAGTATCCTGTCCCTGGGAACTAATCAAGATAGATGCAGTCTATAACACAAGTTCATACTACAGGACTCTTATCCCTGCGAGAACAGACAGGGACATCAACTTCTACATGCTGAACCTGCTGGACGACATCTCATTGCAGATCATACTCATACTGAACGATCTCACAGGCGAGTTCTCAGAAGGTTCAGCGATCATCAGGAAATACATAGGAGGCGAGACCAGGGACATAATAGAGCAGGAGTTCGATGTAGAGGACAAAGTGGTCTTATACCTGCTCCAGAACGCCATCTATACCCTTGTGATGAAGACATCTGCCGGAGAGGAGAGAAACCTGGGCAATTTCATAGCAGATATCGCAGAAGAGAAGACAATAACGACACCACCGATAGAGTTCTATCCTACAGCGACACTACACACAGTCATAAGCTGGCAGTGGTCATTCAACATAAGCCCATTGAAGCTGCAATACAATGACACATCGACCACAGACACAATAACATTCACGGTCTGGAACGCAAGCAACACCAGTCACGTTCTATACACCACAACAAGCACAGACGTAAGCTTCATCACATTCTCATACCCGACTGCCGCCAATGTGTCATACATAGCCTGCTTCAACGCAATGACATCAGAGGGAGAGGTATACGATTGTAGGGGATACTGGCAGGAATCAAGTGTCACAGAATGGTCAGGATTTGATGCAGAGACTCAGAAGAACTGGAAGATGGGCATAAGTGTGTTCTTTTTGGTGTTCATATTTTTTATATTCGGATCAGGACATCAGACAATCTGCCTGGCCATGATCTCCCTGTTCATGTGGGTGTTCATAAATTGGAGATGGCTGGACTTCGGCTCTGCATACACCAACTATGCCATACTATCAATATCTGTAGTCATAACCATACTGACCTTTTACATGGAGGGTGATAGACAGTGAAATTCTACAGCTTGGCACTTTTCCTTTTCCTGCTGCATGTCAGCATGGCGATAGTCAATGCCACAGCGATATTTCCCACATCTCAGCAGCCTATGACAGAATGGTTCGACAAGGTCAATGATGACCAGCTATCAGACGAGGAATACATGCAAAGTTCTGTCTCAAGCACATCAGTATGGGGATCTATCGCAGATTTCGTGAAAGGATTCTTCTACTTCATACTCGCTCTGGGCATAGGGATCATTGCAGTGCCATACACTCTCAGCATATTTGGGATAGTGGCTCCATTCATCTACTATTTCAGCCTGCCCTTTTACCTGATCTACATAATAGCGATAGCCCAACTCATAGCGAACAGGGCAACAAAGAACTACGCATAAAATGGCAAACGCAACCGCATACCTACATCTACAGAACGGCTCATACATACAGTCTGCTGTATCAGTCTATACAGCAGTCATGGGCGATTGGTGGTACATAATGATGTATGTCGCCACCCTTCTGATGATGTATCTCTGGTCAAGGAATGATGGCGCTGTCGCTGTCATGGGACTGGTAGGCGCAGCATATCTAAGGTATGCCACAGACATCTCAGCGAGCTTCTACCCTATACTGTATCTTATAGCAGTCCTGAACCTTGCCATGCTCTTGTACAAAGCTTTCGGGAAAGGAAAATGAAGAAAAAGAACCCCTTGCATATCCGGCTGGTCAACCCCTACAAGTTCACCCGGAAAAGGAAAAAGAAGAAAAAACCTTATTCTAAACTCTTCTATTTATAGGCAATGTGAAAATAATATATGTATGATAATAAACATTTTTTTAGTGGTTCTCATCTCCGCTTTCTGCTTTCTTCTTGCTGGTCTCTATAATGGGACACATGGACTGAGAGATGAGACAGAAGGGAATGGATTGGGCAAGACAGAGAGAGACAAGAAGCATACCATAGGACTCACGTTCTGCCTGCTTGTCGTTGCTGCAATACTTTTCGGAATGACTGCCATGTGGGCTATGGATCTGGAACAGCAGCACTGCGAAAACCAGGTCACTAATACTATTATGTGTGTCGATCAACAGGCGTGTGAGGACACGACATACACCAACGTGATAACATGTGAGACCACATACTACAGGCTTCAAGGACTGGCCTCAGTATTATCATTGCTGGCTCTTTTCAGTATGGTGATGATGGTCATTTTCGTTCTAAAGGGGGTATGATTATGCAAGTCACATACAAAGACCTACAGGACTCAGAAGACATAGACAAGGAAGCTTTCGTCGGGTCTAACACAGATGTGAATGCATCTGAGAGCCTGTATAACACAAGCGACATGGCAAAGCTGATGAAAGAGTCCCTCGATGAGGTCGTGCCTGAGAGGATAAAGAGACTCCATATCTATGAAGAGTTCTGGGGGATCCTCGGCAAGACACTCAAGCTGACATTCATCAGACCAGAAGAGATCGAGTTCTTCCAGTACCTTTTCCGTAATGCCCGGCGCAGATACCTGATGTCTGTCCGACCTCATCATTATTCCTGGGATGATGGCATGCTGCTGGCACAGCTCGAGGTATATTTCGAGGCAGCACTCAGGAGAGCAGTAGGCAAGAACTTCAACGAGAGAGAACTGATAGCCAGCCAGATCAGTCAGATAGTGCGCTCCAATACAGAGAGCCTGAACACTGGCGATTCAGGAGGGAGGATGAAACAGTTCTTCAATAAGGTATTCTAAGGTGATATGATATGATAATGATAGAGACTTGGGAATTTTGGGCAGGAATTGTAGGATGGGTAACATCATCTATCTTTTTCCTGCTGTTCTTCGCATGCATGAAGCTGACACCAGCAAAAGCTTTCATTAAGGCATGGTTCATCAAAGGATATGTGTTTTGGGTGAAAAACAAAGCAGGCATAGGCGAATTCAGGTGTGGTAAGGCAGATAATACAGGTTTTGCCAAGATCAAAGGATTAGGTCCTATCATGATAACAGAGAACAGTCAGGTGAGAGAGGACAGGAGCGGCCGCCCGGTGTTCGATCTCTTCTCAGAGTATGGAGCGACAATATCGCAGGAATATGGTCCATTGGTACAGGAGATAAGGGAGAAAGGTCTTGTGGTCAACAATTTTAATGACTATGAGCACTATGTCAAGCTGGCATCAGAACCTAAGTACATTGAGGAGTACATGGAGAGACACAAGCATGTCCTGACTGATCCGGATGCTGCAAAAAAAGAACTGCAAGATACAAAAAAGAGACTGGAAGGCATGAAACTGGAGATCAAGCCAAACAAGACCTACAGCTTCCACCAGCTTGCGCACATGTTCCCTTCTAACTTCACCCCTGTGTATGTAGAGGCACAGACAGAGGAGGCAGCGCTCCAGGCAAAGAAACAGGCCTTGAAGAACATCAATTTCACAACGATAGCCATGGGTGTTCTCATAATCATAGTGGCCCTGGTGATATTCTTGAAGACATTCAGACCACCAGCATGCCCGGCATGTCAATGCATAGTAGAGACAGCAAAAGTGGCAGCAGCCTCGACCAACCTGGTGGTATGATTGGATGATGCGCTTGGAGTAAGTAAGAAGATAGAGAGCCACGGCTCCTTTCTGACGAACAGGCGCATAAACGCCCTGTTCATGGAAGTGGATGCATGCGCATTGAAGGCTAACAGACACTTCCATATATCTTCTATCGTTGCCTATTTCAGCGCATTGGAGCAGATATACATCAATGTTGAGGACATAATCCTGGATGAGAAGGTCTTCAAGGAGATAGAGAAGGCAAGGAGGGATTATTATTTCGCTGAGACCTTGCAGAACACCCATACGAAATATCACACTGCTAAACTCCTCCTCTTCCAGTTGAGGACACTGAGGGCTTATAATCGTCTATTGGTGCATGGCATGCAGAAAGACATGGAATACTTTTTCAGGACAGGGCAGAGGCAGAGGAAAGGTCTGCAAAGGATCAATTTCCACAGGGATTCTATATTTTCGACAAAGAGGGACAAGGATGCAGCAGTCAAAGAAGAGGAGTAGATTCAGCAAGGAAAGCATGCAGGATGCAGGCATGCGTTTAGGGATAGGCTACCAGGCAGGTATGCAGGTAGGTACAAAGAAATTCATAGGCAGGTATGACATCTACAGGCGCATAAGCGGTCCTGTTATCGCCCTCATTGGATTCTTTTGCCTGCTCTCTGGGAATGTATCCCTTAGTGTGTTCCTGCTTGCTATTGCGCATTTGCAGATACTTGTAAATCAGGTATGGCACAAACTCAGGAGCATAGAGTATTTCTTGGATAAGGAGGGAGGAAATGGAAACAGAAGTGAAGACAACCTATGAATGCTACGGCATAGGCAGGCGCATAGGCAATGAGATACGATTGAATGAACACCTGAAAGACTATCCTGTGCTGCATGATCTTGTCTTGCAGCATGAACTCAAACACTTCATAGGAAAGAAGAACGTGGATTGGCAGGAACCTTTCAATCTGGATCTATTCACCTGGACACTTAAGCATCCATCCTCATGGCTCCAGGTTCTGCCTCTGAGGATAGATGGAGATGTGCTTGCATACAGCTGGACACTTATCTACCTCTGGGTGTTTGTGATCGCCTGGGCTATCTTCCTGTTTGTATTTGTGTTAGGGGTGTTATAGATGTCAGAATTCAAAGAATGGATGGATAGATCAACCAATCTCCTGGACAGTTCTATCAGGGTGTATGACAGGACGATCAATGAATATTTCAGCCAGCATGATAAGATAGAGCTGGGCAAGATCAATGAGTTCATAGCCCACAGTTTCAGGGAGAGCAGAAGCCCTCATAAGAAGTATGCCTTCAAGCATTACCTGAAATTCAAAGGCAAGACACATCTCTATAAGCGGCTTGTCAAGGCAAGGATAATGCCCCGGAAAAAGAAAGGCACACACCTGCCTGCAAGGACAGTGCAGAAGGTCATACTAAACATAGAGAATGAGAGATGCAGAGACATAGCGACACTCATGTATGCGACAGGAGCCAGAGCGATAGAGATCCTTTCCCTGCAAGACAAGAACATAGACCTGGATTATGACAATGACATCATACGCATCACAGTCATAGGCAAGGGCGCAAAGGAAGGATTCCTGCCCCTGTCAAAGAGTTATCAGCACCTGCTTGAGAAGTACATGGGTGACACTGGTTATCTGTTCCTGTCCCCTTCTGCTGACCTTGCAGATGATCCCGACATAATCAGGATGCTCACCAATGCCAGGGCGTATCTGTATGAGCAGCTAAAGAGGTCTGCTCTGAGTCTGGGCATAACTAAATTTGGGACACATGACTTTCGGCGTAATGTGGCACAGAGCATCCTACGCAAGACCAAAGACATAACACAGGTCAAGAACGCCCTGCGTCATAAATCTATCCTGACGACATTGAAATATTTGGATGAGGACATGGCAGAGTTCAAGGATGCTGTCCTGGAACATCAGGCAGAGGTATTTCACGAATGACAGAGATCAGGAGAAAAAGAGGGATCACTGTGATACGTTTCGGCTTCTTAGAGATCACCTTATCAAACCTCAACAGACACAGGTACAATGACCTACGCAAGGCTGCCAGAGATAACAGGCTGACACCCAGCAGAGTCTTTGAACTGATGAGAAAGGAGAGTCTGAAATGAGATGCCTGAAAGGAGAAGACAAGGAATGCGAGACCTGTAAGGATAAGGTGTTTAGTTTCGATGAATGGTATTGCATCGGCATCCGCAAGCCAAGGCAGATCATTGTCAGAAGCAAGAAAAAAGAGGAAGTGGATAAGCCCTCTCAGAGAAAGGATCCAACGCAGAGAAGACTTAAGCCTCATAAAGGTAAGTGTAGATTCAGGTGTGGATAATATAGCAAAGAAAAAAAAATATCAATGTTCTGTACATGGCATCATAATCCATATTGACTGTGTTGAATGTCGCAGGAATCTTAAACAGATTCTCAAAGAAAAAGGTTTGTACTTGGCTACCTATATAAACAGACCTCTTCCCGGACAGTACATTTACACATGAGAGGCTAGGGGTTCACGCAATAAGATGGCAAAGAAAAAACACAAGGCTCAAGCACCTGCCCTGAAATACAGGAACCCATTACCAGACAGGTCGCTAAGAAGTAATCATCATAGACCAAAACATTTAATCCCTATTTCTGACCATCCAAAAAAGAGTAAGCATGTGTTGAAACCTTACCCTTCCAATCGTAAGTTTACATTGTGGAACTTGTGGAACTTCTGGGATTAATTGTATGGCCATCTTCTGAAAGTACCTGGTACTTTCCAAGTCCGGCATAGATTTTATATGCCTTGCAGTTTCTCGGCTAAGTCCGGCGCACATTATACCTTCTCGCAGCCTATGCCCTGCCCTGTCCTGCAGGGCGCTCCACTCTCAGCAGATCCGCAGCAGATTGGCTCTTCCTCGATTGTATTCTGTGAAAATACTATATTTTCACATATAAGGGGCTTTTCTCCTCAAATTATCCTTTTTACTATAATAATATATAGAGAATGTTCTAATGATGAAATATGAAAATTGAAATTTCAGGTAATTAATCCATAGTCAAAAAGCGAACGTTGTCCAGGACATCTGAGTGCATATACCTGCTTCTTCACCCCCTGATAGAACTCTGTTAGTTTCCTATTTGTCAACTTAAAACCCAGCAAAGTGTCTATATCAATACTGTGTAATACATTGTCCTCGCATAAGCCTATGGTCTCATAAGGGAATACATAATGGTTCATTGTTGTCTCTGTCTTAGTATGTCCGAACGCTCTTGAGAGGCTAACTGCGTCACGTCCGAAAGTCATGTAATAATGGAAAGAGAAAGCGAATCTACGGAACGAATAGGGATGCAGACGATACAATGATTTATCTTGTCCTTTAAGCTGGTAGGTATTCTCCTCTAACAGGAAGGGACAATCCTTGAAGTCACCGACTCCTTTACTCACTGACTTCCTTGCCTGTGTGAATAGCTTTGACAGTGCGTGAGTGGTTGTCCAGGGGAAGACCTTGTCAGCAGCATACTGAGGATAGATTTCACGATAACCCATTATCTGATCTGAGAGCCACTTGGAGAACATGGGCTTCTCGATCTCTTTGTAGAAAGTCTTTCTGCATATCCAAGTTATCCGGTTCTTGGGCTTGTACACCATATGCCTTATCTTCTCTATCTCTGTGTTGTCTTTAGAGAAGAACAGACCGCTCCATTTAAGGTTGACAACTTCTATCGGTCTCATGGCTTCGATGCCTATCAGTCCCATTGCGATCTTGAAAGGATGGAAGTCTGGTATCCTGTCCAAGAATGTCCTGAACTCTGTCGCTGTGGGTACTGGATACCTGTAGAGTGCCTTCACCGTCACTACATCAAAATCCTGGTACTTCTGTTTTTCTACCTGTCTCATTCCTAAAACCTCCGGTTGTATTTATTGGGGAGTGACAAGAAATATTTAAATATATCCTTACTATATCGTTATGATATAGAAATGATATATTAAAATGTCATTCCTCTGTTTCATTTGAAACTACAACAGAGGAGTGAAAAGTTACAGCTAAATAAAAACATTGGATAAAAAACCAGAGGATTACCGGAAAACTAAACGTGAACGAAAATGGCAAAAACCCTGATAGACCTAAACATTAAACTGAAACAGCGTCTGACCAAATACCTGGAAGAACACAAGGCATCACAGAGCGCAGTCATTAACGTGTCTCTTGGAGATTTCCTCAAACAGAGAGGGTACTAATGAGGAGTAACACAACCCCCCCAACATTTATATATATGTGAAAATAAGGGATTATAATATGGCTATGGCGTGGTCAATGGTTCAAGGATATAAAACGCTATTCTTTAGCGTTGTACTGAGTATAATTTCTTTCTGTATATTTTATCCTTCATGCTTATTCTACGCCAATTTGAGAGAGAGGTATTCCTCCGAAAACCCTTCCGGAGTATATGACTGTCAGGGATACCTCTCTCTTCTTTTTCTTTCACAATCAAAACAAGGAGGCGTAAGACTATGAAGATAATCAAGGTCACAAAGAAAGACCTGGACAGAAAGAACCACTACAAGAAAAAAGAGATCACAGGACTCTGCAATGTCCAGATAGATGTAGGATTGGGTTGTGTGATTTTTTCTAAGCTATCAGTGAAAGGATATATCTCTGCCAGAGCAGGATCTGGAATATTTGTTGGGGACAGTATCAGAGCAGGTCGAGGAATCCAATCCGACATAAGCATTGAATCAGGCGGCAGCATCAAGGCAGGCAGCGGCATCAAAGCAAACCGGAACATCATAGCAGAGGGCAGCATCCTTGCAGGCGGCAGCATCCAAGCAAACCAGGACATCACTGCAAAATGGTTCATCCAGGCAACTATAGCTATCTTATCGAATGGGAACCTCAAAGCAGGTGGCAGCATCATAACACATTATTCAGGGATTCATGCACAGACAATCTCATGCCTGCGCATGACGGTAGGCTTCTTCTCACGTAAAAAACAGATCATCTCAGGTCGTTTGTTAGACGGCGAAATCTGGGGAGATTTCAAGGAGGATTGAAAATGGAACCACTGAGACAGACCAATATATACAAACCGAACAGGTTATACAAGGACATGCCAATGCGCACAGTCACCGGAGAGTTTTTCGGAGGCAGAGTCCATTGTGCAGAACCTGAGACAAAGCCAGAGCAAGAACCTTCCTTTCTTCTCACACGACCTGAGAAAAAATACCGTCCAAAAAAATCAGTATCAAAGATACAGCAGCAGAAGATATTATCCCAGCTTGTGAAGAAACAACAGAGACTTACAAGAAAGCAAAGACAGCAACTGGAAAGAGAAGAGCGGCTCAAAAGAGAGAGACTCAAAAGAGAGAGACTCAATGAGCGCACAAACCAGTTCCTGGATTTCCTGAGAGGCGAAAGATTGCCTGCAAAGATAGGCGACCTACACAAGAGTTTCCACAAGATAGTGAATTACAGAACATTCCAGAGAAGAATCCAGGTCATCCATGAGCAGGGAAGGATAACCATAAAGAAGGTTATCGGTGGGAAGGCTGGATGCACTACCCTTATTCTGAAAGTAAACAAGGTGAGACAAGATGCCAGATAACTACACCAGATACATTGAGCAGTTGACAAAAGAACTTCTTGAACCGCCAAAGCTGCGCCTGAGAACAGCCATACCAAAACTGGAGGACACAACAGATGCAGACCGACTTAGGCAGATTCGATGAAGAGATCCACTCCCACATCTGGATGCAGAGGCAGTGTCCGAACTGCGCTGCATGTAGATTCTTCCAGCATGGCAACTGCCAGAACCCTTCTGCCCTTGGCTTTGTCTGTCACGATCACAGACTTTGCTATGAGGATGGGAACATCCCACTCATACAGAATTTGAGGAGAGTCCAGATAAATGGATGATAACAAAAAGTTAGGAAGTGACAACCAAAAAGTTGTCAGTGACAACCAAAAAGTTGTCAGTGACAACCAAAAAGTTGTCAGTGACAACCAAAAAGTTGTCAGTGACAACCTAAATGGTTTAATAAGTGACAACTTTACCACTCCCATCACTTCAAACATGAAGGCGATTATGAAAGCGATAGCATCCGGCAAAACCAAAATCCAGACAATAATCAACAAGACAAAAGGAGATAAGGGTAACACACATAGAACCCTCCAAACCCTGATTAAAAAAGGTTTTGTTGAAAAGGAAGAATCAACAAACAGCTATTTTCTGACAATAAAAGGAAGCCAGAACCTGCTTAGATTTCTCAGTGATTTACCTGAAAATCAAGTGACAACCAAATCCTCGACCAGGTACACCACTGACAACCCAACTGACAAC
>DAOVRB010000143.1 GCA_030628325.1 Methanomicrobiaceae archaeon
ACAAGTATTCATTGTTAATCAACAGGAATTAATTCTCCTTATGTTATATAACCATTTGTTTCTGGTAGAATTTGCAGGAATTTTTAAAGACTGAGATACTCCCACGACTAAAGTTGTGGGCTTTCTGCCGGCAGAAAAAACTGCACCGGACTAAGCAGGCAGGGAGTCTGAACACAGAAAGCTCCGGAGAACTGCCGGCCGCTTCATCTCCGGTCTGTCAGGTTCTACCTGACAGTGAAAATATAGTTTTTCACTCTCTCTGCATAGAGCGTGGTGACAATGCCTAAGAGAACCGTCACCGCCGTGACCAGACCCAGTATTATCCAGTGCTCAGTGCCAACCGCACCCACAGACAACCTGACTAACAGGTTGGCCGGGTTTCCTGGTATGGCAAGTGTGAAGAGAATGACAACCACAAGAGCAGTTGAGAAGATGAACTGGGCGTTAGTCCTCTCCCTGTAGTAGAGTGCAGTCAGGGTGCCGAGAAGGATTAAGGCGAGAGAGCCGGCACAGACATGAAGAAGCATGGGGACTGCACCCTGTATCGCAATACCGTTAATCATAAGAAGCAACAGCCATGCACCTGACTGGATCGGGACGAGGACAAAACATGCTAAAATCTTCCCCCAGATCATTTCACTGAATGTCATGGGAGTGGAGAGGAGGGTTTCAAGAGTCTCGTGCTGAAATTCCTCTGTAATCAGGTCAATAATAAGAGCAGAGGAGATAATGGCGGGCATGAAAATCAGGAGGGGTATTAACAGCCCGTATACAAACTCGTAAAAGTCACTGCCTGTGGTGGACGAAGGCAGATTAAGAGTTACCGGAAGAACATTCAGACGGTCACTTCTCACCTCCCTGAGCATCTCTTCATAGCTTAGGAATACAGCTTTCAGTTTTGTAGTGACAACAGTCGACTGAATGTCATTTTGTATTGAATACAACGTTATTTTTACAGGATATTCACTATCCGGGGGGGTGTCTGGTGCCCATACCACAGCACTGAGTTTTCGCTCCTTTAACGCCGCAACAGCAGTGGAGAGATCCATCCTGTACACCACAAAATCACTGCTCTCCTCAAGACCTGTAAGAAGAGGGGAGGCGTCTCCCGCGTATCCGATCGGGTACTTAACTGTTGAATATCTGCTCAGGGATTCCGGGTCGTACATGGAGGCCAGACCGACGATCAGGAATGAAGAGAACATGGCAATAAAAAGCTGCAACAGTATCGCAAAGATAATTGTCTTCTCGCTATACAGGCTTTTAAGCTCTTTTTTCATAATGATCCGGCAGTTTCTCATCTTCATGACATCCACCCCAGAATAAAGTAGAGGTTGTACAGACTATGCACGATTGTTGCTGCGAAAACTCCCGGCACGTATGCTCTTCGTCCGCCCAGTTTCAGGATGGCTGCGACTGTTAAAATGCCTGCAAAATGAAGTGTGAGCGGCATCCACAGGACAGAAAGGCTTGTGAACAGGACTGCACCAAAGATCGATTCTGATACCTGTGCAAGTGTTGCAAACAGCAGTAATTTTTCACCGATGAGAAAACCGGATGCAATCACAGCAGAGGCGATAAGAACATTCTTTACAGTAAAGAAATCCGGCCACTTTATGAAAAGTGCATATATTCCGACAGATTTTGCAAGTTCCTCAATAAATGCGGCAAAGACTAACAGTACAATCAGTGAAAGCGGCATAGGGAGGTTAAAGAGGAGAACAAGAAGCATCAGCTGAGCCATGAAGACGAACGGTATGGAGAGGAGACTGATCGCAAAAAGTGAGAGGTATGGTTTTTTTAATGATATTGCTGAACCGATGAACTCCAGAATCCTTGAGAGGAATTTGTGCTGGCTAAACAGCCTCTCTTCATTGAAGTTATGGGTGCCTACATAGAAGAGGACTGCACTTGTCAGATAGAAGAGTGATGTTGAATATACATAGTCTGTCAGTGTAAACCCGTCACCCTGTATCTGGAGAATAATCAGGGTAATCGGAGATATCAGACTCACAATATGGATATTTGCAAAAATACTCGGGAAGAAGAGATAGGATGTCGCAATGGTTGAGAAAAATATTGATACAAAGGAAAGTTCCTTAAAACTCCTTGAGATCATGCCGATTATCAGTGCATTTGCAAGAAAGAAGAGGATAACCGGGAATAAAGGTGCCAGGATGAGCAGTGAACCTCCGGTAAATGCGGTAAGTACAGCAGATATTGCGATCATGAGAATCATGTAGGGAAGTACTTTACCGATAATGATCTGCCAGGGTTTAACCGGAGTTGAGAGGAGAATTTCGCCTTTCCGTTCAATCCTCTCGTTCATGATGCTCATCATGAAGAACTGCGATGTGAAATACAAAGGAAAAATAAAGACAAATATCAGCATAATTGAATCAAACGGCAGCGGCGGCGAGAGTTGTGAGGGTGTCTTAAAATCTCCGAGTTCTCCTTTTGGCGTGAGAATCCCCGTATACCTTGAAATCCGATCGTCACCTGCTACGCCTGAAATCAGTTCGGCTCTCAGTTCTTCTTCTGTAAATTCAGGTAGTGCCGAAGGTTTGGGAATTTCTAAGACAACATTATCAGGTTCCGGGATTATAGAAGCGTCAGGTGCCTTTGCAACTGTCTGCCCGCTCTGGGTTGATATAAAGTCCAGTTCGCTTTTTACATATTTGAGATCTATCCAGAGCGGGTATGCGGCGAATAAATCTTTCTCGTGGCTGCAGATCCATGATTTATATCTTGTATAGTCTTTATCAAGTGCGCGAAGGGCGGCTCTGCTCTTTTCTGTATCCTTCAGGTAAACCGTGCTTCCGGAGATTATCAGGTCAAAATCCGGGTTATAAAGCATCTCCTCTGCATTGCCCTCATATACAATGAAGCGTTCATCTGCCGCAAGGATCTCCGCTATCTCCGGACTTTCCACACCTGCGATGTACATACGATCCTGCAGGTGCATGCCACTTTCAGCAGTAAATCCTGTGGCAAGTATAAGCAGAATAAAGAGCACCACTGCCAGGGGCAGGACATTCCTGCTCATGCTGGTGAGGGAACGTTTTACTTCCCATTTAGAGATTGTTACAACAGTTCTGAGAGCCCCTGGCATAGTATTACCTTTTGATTGATGGTTAATTGTATAATAAGGTATATCAATCTCCACAGTGAACCCATGAATGATTTGCATGATTAAGGCCTGTTCACTTGTAAAGGACTTTGATGGATTCAGGGCTCTTGATGAGATCAGTTTTGATCTGAGTGAGCCTGGTATATTCGGGATTATCGGCCATAATGGTGCGGGAAAGACCACGCTCTTAAAGATCATGGCAGGCCTTATGAAGCCCACATCCGGTGAACTGACTATCGGTGGAGTTGATGTGGTTGAGAACCCTGATGTCTTAAAGGCACGTCTGGGTTATCTTCCTGAAGAGTCCCGCCTCTATGAGACAATGACAGTTGAGAGTTATCTTACGTTTTTCGGGGAGATCTACGGTTTAAACGCAGATACGATAAGAGAGCGCCGGATATCTCTTCTTTCGTCCCTTGCACTTGAGGATAACGGGAAGAAGATTGGTGAACTTTCAAAGGGTATGCGGCGTAAGGTTGCAATCGCCCGTTCACTGATCCATGACCCTGATATCCTGATATATGATGAACCGACATCCGGGCTTGACCCGATGACATCCCTGTATATCAGCGGGTATCTGCGTGAACTTGGTTCTGTTGGCGGGAAGACGATTTTGATCTCTGCACATAATCTGCACCAGGTGGAGGAGATCTGCGATCGCGTGATGATCCTCAGACGCGGGAAGTCGGTTGCATTCGGTACAATGGATGAACTCAGGGAGATCTTCGGGTCAATTAAGTATGAAATATATTTTGTTATCGGGAACCCCTCCTCTCTTGCCTGTCTGTCAGGATACAGGGAAGAGGGTGGTCTGTTCATCACAACCGTACATGATGTGGCTACACTCAATTTTGTTACGGCAGAGATTACAGAAGGGCAGGGATCCGTTAAGAAGATTGAGTCGCGCTATCCCAGTCTTGAGGAGATGCTGATAAAAATAGGTAAATGACGGGCAGATAAGATGTGGTATAATCTCTTCTAAATGCCTCCAAAACACTTTTGCCCGGTAATGCTGCTCGCGCAGGCGTAACGCTCCTGGTTGTTCTAATCTTTTAGTGCCCGGGATAGTTGTCACTGATATTTTGTTCTGAATTCAGTCTGGTTCTGTATCGAAAACTGATCTAAAAAAGGTCCGCAAACGGCTGAATGACTATGAATCTGATGATCTAAAAAGTAAACGGGCCTGAAGGGATTTGAACCCCTGGCCGACGGATTAAGAGTCCGTCGCTCTGCCTGACTAAGCTACAGGCCCAATTAAGTGACCTAACAAAATGGTTGATAATCGCT
>DAOVRB010000225.1 GCA_030628325.1 Methanomicrobiaceae archaeon
ATGTTGTCGCAAAGGGGCAGTAGGGTAGCCTGGTCCATCCTAGAGCGTTTGGGACGCTTTGACGGCAGTTCGAATCTGCCCTGCCCCATATTCTATGCTAAAAAACAAGGCATACAGGATATATTGTATTCTTTTAAGAAAATATTCAGAAAGTAACAGAACACGTTCATTTCTCAGTTTTTCAAATTATTTCCGGTTACCTGCATGGATCTTAGTTTAAGGACAAAAATTGCGATTTGTAACACAAATATGTTATAAAACAAGAGAAATTCACATTTTCGGGGATTTTAGATAATATTATCTGATAGTATCAACCTGATCAAAACGCGCATGCTGACCTGACAGGAGAATAATAACTCTTTTCTTCACTGTTCACAACAAGTCAGAAAATTCATCACAGGAAACCAAAATCCGGTTGATTTGCTGGTTTCTTGTTGAAAAAATAATTAGTTCATCTCTAAAAAGGATGAGAAATGTGAATTACAGAACAATTGCGGCATATGCGGTATAGCATAACCAGGAAACCAGTGCAACAGCAGGCAGTGTCAGAACCCATGCAGTAACAATCTCACGCACAATTCCCCATTTTACTGCTGTTGAATAACCGCGTGTTGCCCCGGCGCCCATAATTGCACCACTCATCGCATGAGTGGTTGAGACAGGGACTCCAAACGAAGTCATTAAGGCGAGAACTCCTCCTCCGGCCACAGATGCTGATAATCCCTGATATGGTCTGATTTTGGTTATCTTATTTGCCATTTTATCAACAACACGCCATCCGCCAAGCAAAGTACCTATGGATATTGCTCCGCATGATGCCAGAATCACCCACAAAGGTACATCAAATTCAGACAATAAACCCCCGGCTAAAAGCATCGCAGTAATCATTCCCATAGCATTTTGTGCATCATTGGCACCATGACCGATTGCCTGAACAGAACCTGCAACAATCTGAAGGGGTTTAAACATTTTATTCAGTTTGTCCGGCTTCTGGGATCTGAAAACATACATGATTACCAGACCAAAAATGTAAGCTGCAATCATACCAAGCATTGGTGACACGAGAATAAATACAACAACTGCAAGAATGCCCTTAATTACGACTGTTTCAGTAATAATCAATACAGGAACAGTAATTGATAAACCAGTCAGAACAGCAATTCCAGTATTTTTTTGCCATTTCTCTTTTTTCATTATTGAAAACGCTGAGAAGATAATTACCGAAATTAAACTGCCAATTATCATATATCCAATAAGGCTGACAAATGTGTCAATATTAGGCCATAAAATTGAACCTATACCATCCTTTGCAATACCCGCACCAAGCAGTCCACCAATCAGTGCATGACTGCTTGAAACCGGAATTCCAAAATATGAAGATGTAAACACCCATAAGATCGCAGCAAACATTGCTGCCAGAAGAAGATGTGTTGTAATAAAAGTCGGATCAACTATGCTTTTTCCAATTGTTTTAGCTATTGCAGTTGTAAAAATAAATGGTCCAATCATATTGAATACTGAAGCCAGTGCTATCGCTTTTAACGGTGTCAATGCTTTTGTAGCCACTATTGTAGCTATGCTGTTTGCAGCATCATTTACACCATTTACAAAATTAAACATCAGCGCCAGAAGTACTCCGGCTGCAATTATGATGATATCCATATTTTCACGAATGCCTTATTGCAATATCACTCAGTACATTTGCGGCATCTTCGCACTTATCGGTTGCACATTCAAGATTCTCATATATATCCTTGAATTTGATAATTTCAATGGCAGAATCCCTGTTGAAAACATCCTGTAGGGCATGACCCAGTACATCATCTGCCAGGTTTTCCAGCCGGTTGATTTCAATACAACGTTCTTCAATTCTATTGGGACTTTTAATCTCCCTGATGTCGGCTACTGCAACCTCCACTTCTTTAGTACTTTTCAGGATCAGATGGGCCAGTTCCACCATATATTCATCAGTATTTTCTATATTATAAAAATACATCTGGCGTGTAGTACCATCAATATAGTCAAGAATATCATCCAGAGCTGTTGCCAGCCTCGATATCTCCTCCGGTTCAATCGGAGTTATGAATGTCTTATTGAGAAGCTGATAAATCGAGTGAGTGATCTCATCACCCTTATGCTCAATCTGCTTCATTTTATGACACTGATTTTTCACATCCTCATAATTTTCAACAAGATAAACAAGATGTTCGGCCGCCAGTTTCACATTTGCTGCCAGTTCCTCAAACAAATCGAAAAATACTTTATCCTGTGGTATAACCCATTCCTTAATCCCCACAATGCACCACTCATACACTCATTACACGAGAGATGATAAAACAATTACATTTTGAACAAATTATAACGAATGTTCATCAACCATTAATTATCGTATATTAGAATTCATCTGAAATCCGGTTGTAGCACATAGATCTGAAATACAACACATTCTATAGGTTTTTCATTGGTAAAACAAAATTCTGGCAGAATGACTTTACGAACAGGACTGATGTGTGAATCGCGATGATTGCATCAGGGGGTTGGTATGACACATGATACAGATCTCTTTACGCTTCATTGCCATTTTACTCCAATATGTCATATTCTCTCACCACGTGAAGATCTAACGGTTTATAACCATTAATTCCTCTATTGCACAACAATATAAAAGTAGACTGGAAAAATTGAATCAGTGCTGAATAGTTACAGACAGACAAAAATACTTATGCCTGAGGTTTGTATTTTTCAGGCACCATTATTTCAATTGTGTATGATTTGATGAAATTCGTCTCTATAATGAAGTAATAACTGGAATCTCCTTCATAGAACATATGTGAGTATGGTTTGTCTTCCCCGTGAGGGAATTCTTTTGCCGATTCAAATGCATATATCTCACTGTTGGGATTTCTGGCATCCATGACCTGAATATTAAGCCACGGACGGACATCAGGTGAATCTGTTAATGATATATACTGGATTTTCATTTTCCAGCTGGGGAACGGAATATCCACCAGACCTGTAGTGCCATCATAATGTCCTATAATAGTGGCATATGATACCATTTTTTCAGTCCTCACAACTGTATCATTTGGAATTCCTGATATCATTGCAGGATTAACAGATTCTGGTGGAATATCATACGTTGAGGGATCAACAAACTGTATCTCTTTTACAGACCCGTCCCATGTTGCAACGGGTTTGGGGGTTTGTTGGATATCCGGTGTTTGTGTAATATATACGGGTGTTGGAGGAGGAGTTGGAATCTCCGGCATCACGGGTTTTTTATCATCAAACAGGGAGGTGATCTGAATCTCTTCACCAGTCAAAACAGGCTTGACGACAACAGCCATAAACAGGACGATAATTATTGCTAATGCAAAAAATAAGA
>DAOVRB010000068.1 GCA_030628325.1 Methanomicrobiaceae archaeon
TTATGAAATGAACTTTCAGGCGGTTGAATGAAAAAGAGCACAACTCTTTTTCATGGTAAATGTGCATGAGGCGTCAGCCTCACACGTTTTGATGACAAATCACAAAGTGATTTACATAGTAAACGTGCATGACGCCTCAGCGTCAGGCACTGTTTGATGAAAATTTTTGATTTTCAAGGCAAAATCTTTTTTTAGGATTGGAATTCATTATTTCAAACCATTACTTCCCATACAATCGGAAATCTCATCTGTATCCATCAGATTATCTGTATTTATCCCTCATCTGCAACTATCAGATTATCTGTATTTCATCCTGTTACCTGCAGGCCTCAGTAATTGCTGTTTTGATTGCTTCACAGACTCCTGAGTCATCTTCATGATCTAGGGCCCGTTTAAGTGCGACACACGACTCATCACCGCCAATTCTGCCAATAGATATTGCCGTACTTTTTCTGACAAATTCATTTTCATCTGTAAGCAGCGGTATAAGATAACTGCGTAAATCTTCCCTGCTAAAGAATCCAAGCCCTTTGGCCGCCATATGTCTGACATGGTCCTTTTCATCCTGCAGGGTTGCCAAAAGGGGTTCATAGGCACGCTCATCACCAATCCGCCCAAGTGCTTCTGCTGAACGATACCTGACTACCCAGTCATCATCACCAAGACATGTGATCAGGGAGTCCACTGCCACCACCCCGAGACTTACAAGCGCCTCCATTGAACGGGCCCTTACATTTTTTTCGCGATCATGCAGTGCCGCAATCAGATTCGCGACAATTTTGTCGCTTTTTGTTGTTCCGAGAAATAAGGCTGCCATCTGGCGAAGACGCGGATCTTCATCCACAAGCGCATTGCAGAGACCCTGCATACCCTCTTTTTCAAAAGTAAATTTACTATAAATATCTGACATTATGGTTTTCTCCTCTGACGGTTTGATAGTCAAAACCAATAGTTGAGAATCAAGCATCAGGACAGGTTTGGTTTTCTCCCTGTTTTCAACTAAAACGTGCATGACGCGTAAGCGTTCATGCACTGTTTGATGAAAAATCACGAAGTGGTTTACATACCTAATTAATCATATAGATCCGGGTAATTATTTACACTAACCGTTACAACTGACCGGAATTGAAAAATAACAAAAAAATTAATTCTCAGCGTGGGTTTTTTTCCACCAGAGAACTTCACCATTCTCAACCTTCAGAACTTTAAGTTCCTTTACCTTCGCATCGCCAGGAACTGCGGCAACATCCGCACCGGACGGGACAAAGAAGATCGGATAGTCAAATTTCAGACCTTCTGCTTCAGCAGTGATAATTTTTGCATTAAAATTTTCAACATCATCTGCAGAAATTTCAGAGGCGATTACAACATTTACCGGATAGCGCTTTGTTGTGCCAAAGCGTTTTCTGGATACCTGGTAATCACCACATAACGGAGCCCTCTCAATCTCCCATCCCTCAGATGGAGAGAACATATTCTTTAAATCTCTTAATACATAGGAATGCATAGAATCATTTACGGAACCCATTAATCACTCACCTTAAAGTATAGTGCATTTTTTCAAATTTAAGTGTATCTTTGTGAATTTTGGGATGAAATCTACCACAAGGCCAGACTATTACAATCAACAATTAGAATACATTGATTTTAACACAGAGTTAATAACATTCGTAAATCAAAAATAAATATTTGCGGCTTAACACATAAAAAACCGAAAAAATAACACGCCCAGGACGGAATTCGAATCCGTGTCGCAGCCGTGACAGGGCTGCATGATAGGCCCCTACACTACCTGGGCAGATTTAATTTAGTTTACATATTAGTTTGCATGAAGGTGACGATTGCCATTTTCATTAAACAGCACCTGAAGCCTGTGCTTCATGCTCTTTTTTGCGAAAACAACGATTGTCATTTTCTATAACATATAGGAGCTATAAACCATTTAAACCTTTGAGTTTGTCACGCAAAAACAAACATTTTCACTTTTTCATTTATAAGTGGCAGACGTTTATTTTTGAAGTACTGGTAAACAAAGTTTTTCCAAAAAACTTTCCCGAACAACGCCATTCCCCTGAAGGATGGTGTGAAACGAAAGTTTTTCAAAATAAACTTTCTAAAACAACGCTCTTCCACTGAAGGGCGGTGTGAAGTGCGATCAACCGATTACACGGGACAATTGGCCGGATCAGTCAGGGACATCTCTGTCTGACACTACAAATATCAGAAAATACAAACATAGCCAAAAACCATACTTTTAGTAAAAAGTCTGGTTTTTTTCATTATAGTTCCGAACGTATTTTTAATAATAACCAATGTAAATCGCTAAACGCGATTTACATTGGTTTAAAAAGTGACGTTCGTAACTATAATCTGCAAAAAATAAATCACGCCCAGGACGGAATTCGAATCCGTGTCGCAGCCGTGACAGGGCTGCATGATAGGCCCCTACACTACCTGGGCATTTACTGACACCATCCCCTCCCCTGTAATCAGGTCCCGCCTCCCGGAATCGAACCGGGGACATCGCGGTAGCCGCGCAGTTACCTAAATCGGTAAACCATACTACAGCCGCGCACTCTACCAGTCTGAGTTAAGGCGGGTCTGGTGCTCTACAATATAGGACAGTGACACTATTAAATATTCCGCTTTAGATTCCCCGTATTTTTTCAGGCAAAAGGAGTGACATCAGTTATATATAAATTACAGCCCAAAATATAATCATGTCTTCTAAAATAAATGAGACAGGGATAGTCACTGAACAAGTGGCAGGTCGCTTTCTTCAGCCCCAATGCTGAAATACCAAAAAGGATCAATGTTTTCGACACCACCCTGAGAGATGGCGAACAAACACCAGGAGTTTCTTTTACCTCCGAACAAAAGATTGAAATTGCACATCAGCTTTCCGACATAGGAGTGCACACTATCGAAGCAGGTTTTCCTGCATCTTCACCTGCAGAAGCAGCCAGCATAAAGCAGATAGCTTCAGAAGGGCTGCAGGCCCTGATATGCGGACTTTCACGATCACTGAAGAGTGATGTTGACAGGTGCCTGGATTCCAATGTTGATATGATACATATCTTCATCCCGACATCGGAGATCCAGCGTACCTACACCATTAGAAAAAGTCATTCTGAAGTGCTGGAGATCACAGGAGAGATCATTTCCTATGCAAAAGATCACTGCAGAGAAGTTATGTTCTCGGCGATGGATGCGACACGCACAGAACCGGATAAACTGATTGAAGTCTATCAGACAGCAGTCAACGCAGGCGCAACCGTCATTAACGTGCCGGATACGGTTGGCATCATGCCGCCTTCAGGAATGAAAGACCTGATCTCCAGAATCAGACAGGAAGTGAACTGCCCGATAGACGTTCACTGCCACAATGATTTCGGACTTGCAGTTGCAGGCACCATCTCAGCAGTTGAAGCAGGCGCTTCGCAGGTACAGGTCACAGTAAACGGCATAGGCGAGAGAGCAGGCAACGCAGACCTCGCACAGACAACCATGATCCTGGAATCCATCTATGGGATTGACACAGGGATTACAACAGAAAAACTGGTAGAGACTTCACACATAGTCTCGCACCATTCAGGCATTCCGATTCCTGATATACAGCCGGTTGTTGGTGACAACGCGTTTGCCCATGAAAGTGGCATACACTCACAGGGCGTTCTTGCAAACTCAAGCACCTTTGAACCGGGCATAATGACACCTGAGATGGTCGGACAGAGAAGAAGACTGAAACTGGGTAAACACGTAGGCAGACACGCAATCAGGCAGATGTTAACTGAGGTTAAGATTGAACCGGATGACGATGCACTTGATGAAATTGTCAAAAAAGTAAAGCAGCTTTCCAGCCAGGGAAAGCAGGTAACTGACAATGACCTTTATCAGATTGCTGACTCCGTAATGGGTACCATCGGAATTGATAAAGCCATCATGCTGAGTGATATTACAATCATAACAGGCAACAATGCCATACCCACTGCCAGTATAAGAGCAGAGGTATGCGGAAGTGCGAAAACATTCTGCAGCACAGGCAATGGACCCATTGATGCGGCTATGAAAACAATCATGGGCATTGTCCCTGACAAGATTGTACTGAAAAAATTCAATATCGCCTCAATATCAGGCGGTACGGATGCAATAGGAAATGTCACCATTACTGTACAGGACGAACACGGAAGAATATTTGATGCCAGTTCTTCAGGGGGCGATGTTGTTCTTGCATCTGCGGAAGCATTGATCAATGCCATAAACCTTGTACACAGAGCAAATCAGTGAACTACCCAGGCATGAAGGACGGGATCTTCCCGCTTCTGCCCTCTTTTCACTCACGTGAATTAAAAAAAGACATAAAAAGATTCAGGGTTAATTTGCTGCAGGGGCCATCCCCTCAAGCGCACCCTTTATCTGTGACTGAAGCTGTTCGAATTTGCCCTTAAGAGCTGTTTCCTGCTTCTCAAGTGATTTTATGCGGATCTCAAGTGTCTCAACTTTTTCAACAAGTGATTCCATCACTTTATCTTTGTTCTGCTGCATCATAACAGCGCCAATATTCACAAAGACTTCAGCATCATCTGCAACATCTTTGAGTTCCTCTACCGCACGCCTTGCTTCCCTTGCAGCCATATCATACTGTGCTTTCTGCTGTACGATTGTCTGAAGCTGCTGCTGTACCTGCTGCAGCATCGCAAACTGATTCTGTACTTTTGGTGAAACGTTATTCATATCAAGCAATCTCCTGCATCTCTTTTGCAATATTTATCAGTCTTAACCATGTATTCAACGCAGCCCGAAGAGCAGAGACATCCTCTGCACAGACCCTGATTACCAGTATCCGGTTACCTTCAAGCCAGACATCCGCAACGGAACGTCCGGAAACACCTTCAGTTTCAGGTTTCACTGCGTCATACAAAAAGTGTGCCGACTCAGACTCAAACCTGAATGTTGCCTCATGCTTCATGTGTAAGACGGAGAAGGTATCTCCTCCTCTGCGCACCATCAAAGATCAAGGTGTTTTCGCTGCCCTCATACTCAGCCAGGATAACATTCAGATGTTGCCCCATGCCTTCATAAACCGTTTGGTTCCCTGTCCGAAGCCCGCGTACAAGATCATTCTCCCTTTTATCAACAACAAAGGAAGTGAAATTACAGGACGCAACAGATTCTTCACTGACATAAAGCTGAATAAGATAATTTCTGCCCTGTTTAGACACAACAACCATTTCAGTGTCATAAACAAGGACTTCATAGAGACCAGCCTTGCCCCGCGGCGTATACCGCGCCCCAAGAGCAAAAGCAAGATCTTTACTAAAAGTTCTCAGCTCGGGAACCGGTTTGCGTGAAGTAGTGACGACCGTCATCTGGCCTTGATTTTTTTGATCCCTGCCCCACGTTCTTTAAAAAGGATACGATGCCCACAGTAAGGACATCTGACATTAATGTCAATCTCCACCTTCTGCTTGCAGCGGGCACACTTATATCCGGACAATTTGTATTACGCCTCCTTAACAATCGAACGCTCAATGGTACGGAGAGCAACCTTCAGTATTGGTGTCTGCGGCACATATGCACCACCTGCAAACTTGAAATTACACTTGCGGCATTCCCAGATTCCGGTACCACGGCGGGCAACTGCCTGTGTTTCGCAACGCGGACAGATATGTTTTGCACGGGATATCTTCTCAATATCATTGACACGTTTTCTGATAAAACGACCGTAACGTGGACCAAATCTTCCTGCACTACCGGTTATGCGGCCTTTTGCCCTCAGTTTTCCTTTTTTTGCCATATTGGATTACCCCTGATATGTCTTTATATATTTTATCTAATCCCTTATAATGTAAGTGTAAAACCACGAAGTTTTTGACCCCATGGGAGTTCACTAATGTTAATCGAGGATTTTTATTTCACCGTCCCCTTTTGTCAGACGGTTTATCATATCGTAAAAGTCTCCCTGAATCCCTGCGGGGATTTTTAACACACCAATCCAGGAACCATCGTTCTGCCATTCTTCCTTTTCAACTGTTGTTGACGCAGAGATCTCACCATACGCACGGGGAGCATAATCTGCAGGAATTTTTACAGCAAAACGCAGTTCTGCAAATTTAATCGGGATTAGCGGGCGAAGTGCTTTTACAGTATCCTTCACAAGATCATCAAAATGTTTAAAAGGATCTATATTCACTTTTGCCTCCTCCATAGCCATCTCTATGCGCCTGGGAGGATGAGGGAGTTTAGTCTGGGGATTGATAGCATTGCGCGAGATGAATGTGATCACCTGTCGCCGCTTCTCTTCCATCTTCTGCCTGCGCTGTTCGGCAGTGAGATTAATTACCCCTTTCTTTATGATACGTTCTGCAATCAGCTCAAACTCTGTGGTGTCAAA
>DAOVRB010000060.1 GCA_030628325.1 Methanomicrobiaceae archaeon
ATATTGTGCTGAGACCTGCTTCTTTAAGATCTTTTACAAGTTTAATGTCATTTGCGAGTTTAATACCATTTGTTGCAACCTGAACCTGACTGAAACCCATTTCTTTAGCCTTTTTTACAATATCGACAAGGTCGTCGCGCATGGTAGGCTCTCCACCTGAAAATTGTACTGCCGGTGTAGGTACAGGTTTTTCACTGCGGAGCAGTTCCATCATTTTTACAACTTCATCAAAAGATGGTTCGTAAACATAGCCACAGGCATGTGCATTTGCAAAGCAAAAGTCACAGTTGAGATTGCACCTGTTTGTCAGGTCAATGTTGCCAAGCAATGTGCTGGATTTATGGTTGTTGCAGAGGCCGCATGCATTTGGACATTCATCTGGCCTGGCAGTCTTTTGTGGATTCTCTATACCCTTGCCTATTCCCTCGAATTTGTCAAATCTATGGTACATTTCACTATCTGACCAGTACAGATTTTTAAATATGCCATGTTCCGGACATGTACGTACTATCCAGACCTGATTGTTTTCTTCAATGATATCAGCAGGCAGGGTAGTCCCACATTCCGGGCACAGGCTTCTTGTATTTTTGATTATCATAGCTTTCACGTGCACCAGTTTAATTTTCAAGACTAATTTGTTATTAATATGTTTTAGCTTTAATGTATTGTTTACTTGTATAACGCCTATAACTTAACTTTTTTTGATATTACAATAATATAGATATTGGAGATCATTATTATTGATATAAATTATGTCACCGGTTCCCTGTTTGTTGCGCTATGGGTAATGGTACCTGCCTATGTACCCAATTCTGCTGCGGCATTGTTTGGGGGAGGTACACCCATCGATCTTGGGAAGTCTTTTAGTGACGGGAGAAGGATTTTTGGGGATGGCAAGACATTCCGTGGTTTTTTTGGAGGGGTCTTTTGTGGGATAATTGCTGGTTTAATTCTGATTCTGACTGAGAATGTGGCTGGGTGGCATATTCATACATACCTTTCTGTTGTGCTTCTTGCAACTGGCGCCCTGCTTGGCGACCTTATAAAGAGTTTTATAAAGAGACGCCTGAATAAAAAACGGGGTGAAAAATGGCTGGTGGCAGACCAGTATGATCTGGTTTTTGGGGCATTTGTAATGCTTCTGCTTTTTGATCCCGCGTGGTTATCTGACACAATTAATTATATGGTTTTAATCTGGATTATTATTGTAACTCCACTTCTTCACAGGGGTGCAAATATTATTGGTTATCTGATAGGGGTGAAAGACGTACCATGGTGAATGAAGTAGCAGATTTATTGATAGAGTATGGGGCAATTGAATTTGGTGATTTTACTCTGGCATCCGGTTCTAAGAGCAGTTATTATATTGACATAAAGTCAGCTTCAACAAATCCGTTCCTGCTTGGATCCATTGGCAGGATTATTGCTGAGAGCTATGATTTTGATGTGGTGGCAGGTGTTGCTGTTGGTGCAGTGCCGATTGCTGTGTCAGTATCGCTTTCAGCCGGGAAACCTTATGCAATCATCCGTAAAGAAGAGAAGGATTATGGGAAGGGCGGCACAATTATTGGAGATGTGGAAGGAAAGGATGTTCTTCTTGTGGAGGATGTTTCCACATCTGGTGGGAGTGTATTATATGGGGTAGAATGCCTCCGAAATGCAGGGGCTGATGTGAAACGGGTTGTTACAGTTGTGGACCGGGAACACGGCGCAGTTGAAACCTTAAAAGAGAAAGGGATTGAATTATGTGCACTGGTTTCTGTCTCAGAAATTATGAATCGATAACCACTTTTTTTACAACATGAGGCATATATATATGGATATGAAAGTTCTTGTTGTGGGTGGTGGCGGCAGAGAGCATGCAATCACCATGGCACTTTCCCGCAACACTGATGTGGAAATATATTCTGTGATGGCGAAGGAAAACCCGGGTATTGCGAAAATTGTCCGGAAGTTTCTCCTTGAGAAGGAGACCAATGTCAAAGAGATTGTCAGGTTTGCAATCAAATGTGAAATAGAGTATGCGGTTATAGGTCCGGAGGCACCACTGGAAGCAGGTCTGGTGGATGAACTGGAAGCTGCTGGCGTTGCGTGCGTAGGGCCGTTTCGGGCAGCAGCACGTCTTGAAACGGATAAAGCCTTCTGCCGGAATATGATGGAAAAGCACGGTATTGCCGGATGTCCGAAATACCGCGTATTTCATTCAGCAGAGGATGCCTGTGAATTTGTCAGGAATTTTGACGGTGATCTTGCAATTAAGCCCATAGGTCTGACCGGCGGAAAAGGTGTCCGTATTATGGGAGAGCAGGTCGACAAAGAGGGCGCTTTTGAATATATCAGAGAGATTGATGGAGATGTCGTACTTGAAGAGCGTCTGATAGGAGAGGAGTTTACACTTCAGGCTTTTGTGGACGGCACCCATGTTGTGCCAATGCCACTTGTCCAGGACCATAAGCGTGCTTATGAGGGCGATGTCGGTCCGAACACAGGTGGGATGGGCTCGTACTCAATGCCTGACCATACGTTCCCTTTTGTATCAGAGGGAGATTACGAGAAGGCGTTTCTTATCATGAAAGATGTTGTAGCTTCAATGGCCCGGGAGGGCATTCCTTACAGGGGTCTGTTGTATGGGCAGTTCATGAACACCACAGACGGTCCGAAAGTGATTGAATTTAATGCCCGTTTCGGGGATCCGGAAGCGATGAATGTTCTCTCGCTGCTCGTATCTGATTTCTCTGAGATCATTCGTCATATAACAGAAGGTACGCTCTCAGAATCCGATGTGAAATTTGCAGATAAAGCAACTGTCTGTAAGTATCTTGTTCCTGAGGATTATCCAGAATCTCCAAAATCAGGTGAGATTATTGAAGTGGGAGATATTGGGGATGCAATTATCTATTACTCAAGTGTACTTGAGAAAGAAGGTTTACTTTTCACGCAGTCTTCAAGGACACTTGCATTTGTTGGAATCGGTGACACACTCAATGAAGCAGAAAAGATAGCAGAGTCAGCTGCAGCATCTGTAAGAGGTCCTGTAAGGTACAGAAAAGATATTGGAACCTCTGAAGTACTTAACCGCCGAATAGCACATATGAAGGAGATTCTATGAAAAGAGACATTCTTTCAATACTTGATCTCTCAAAAGAAGAACTGGACGTTGTTCTTAGTTCTGCCTCTGAATTAAAGAGACTTCGAAAGGATGGCAAATTCCCTGATTTACTTAATAAGAAAACCCTTGGGATGATCTTTGAGAAGGCATCAACAAGAACACGGGTATCATTTGAAGTGGGGATGTTTGAACTTGGGGGGCATGCACTTTTCTTAAACCCACAGGATATGCAGCTTGACAGGGGTGAAGAAATACGTGATACTGCTCGTGTTTTATCCCGTTTTCTCTCAGCTGTAATGATCCGGGCATATAAACACAGCACTATTGTTGAAATGGCAAAGTATACTACAATACCGGTGATAAACGGACTCTCGGATCTTGAACACCCGTGCCAGATCATCGATGACATCCAGACCATGAAAGAACATTTTGGAAGTGTCAAAAACCTTAATGTGGCCTGGGTCGGCGATGGGAACAATGTCTGCAATTCTTTAATACTTTCATCTGCACTTACCGGCTATAATGTGAATGTTGCATCCCCAAAGGGATATCTCCCGCCTGAAGGGATTATTGAAATGGCTGAGAGTGCAGGTGCAAAATTTACGTTTTGCAACAATCCAAAAGAAGCGGTCAGTGATGCTGACGTGATATACACTGATACCTGGGTGTCGATGGGCAGTGAAGAAGAGGAGAAAGATCGGCTCTGTGATTTCATGGGTTATACAGTTAATAACGAACTCTTAAAAGATGCTTCTTCACGGGCTATTGTGATGCATTGTCTCCCGGCGCACCGTGGCGATGAGATAACTGATAGTGTAATGGAAGGATCGCAGAGTGTTATCTGGGACCAGGCTGAAAACCGCCTGCATGCCCAGAAAGCTCTTCTTGTTATGCTTCTTGGAGACGTGTATGATGCCTCAGGCGTATGAAGCGACGTTATCAGGCACGTTTTCCTGACAAATCACGAAGTGATTTACATATCAGACAGAGATGATGTCAGGGGCCATCACACAAAAACCAATAAAAATTATTTTTGATTTTTATATCAAATAAAAAAGCTCTCTGATTGCGACTGTTTCAGTCGTCAGATATAAATTCATCCAGTTTTTGCATTACATATTCCTGTACTTTTTCAACGGTTTCCCGATCACCCCTGAATGCAAGCAGTTCCCTGCTGTCACCATCCATGTTTGCAAAATACATTTTCTGTGTACGTGATACAACCTCAACATCAAATTTTTCCACAACTTCCATAATAATTGAGCGTGGAACACCTGGTGGAATGAGCATATCAAATTGTTCTGTGGTTTCGTCTGTCATTATATCTACCTGTTTTATTTGCCAATCTTTGAACGTCTGCCCATAATGCAGGGGCCTCCCCTGACACCACCTATGGGGCTCTTTGTTTTCCCTAAGGAGTTCATGCACCTGCCCATAAGAGCAGCACCCCTGGCGAGACCATCGTCAATGAATACAAGATGTTCGCCAGGTTTGTCGTAGATTTTCCGTTCTATTATACCATCCAATATGTATTCAGGTTTTCTTCCTGATATTGCCGCACGACCGGTGAAACCTATTGACGAATTGGGAGGTACAAGACCCTCTTTGCAGGCAACGTCAACTAAACGGAGTGCCATTCTGGCACAGACATGATCTATGACATCAGTGAGAACGCCCATGCCATGCTTCTCATATATTTCAGCGCCTATTTCTTTAAGTTTGTCTGCATCACTGTAGTTAGTCCCGCAGTCGCAGCCTATCAGTGCAATGCCTGATTCTATTGCGACATCTGCGCAGACAGGAACTTTACCGAAAGTAGTCCTGTCCGGGGGAACAATCCGGATATCAATATGTTTGTGGCATTGTTCTTCGTAATCCTTTACAAGAGAAGTTTTTTTTCTGGACAGGCCTCCTATGATACTTTCTTCACCCAAAAGGTCCAGTGCTGTACCTTTTTTCTTCTCTACCTGTCCTGTGCCACGTACTATTGCATCTGGTATTGCACCTGCAAGACCACAGAAGTTGCCGATAGTTTTTGAGAATGGACTTTCAGCTTTAGGATCAACATCGCTTGTAATTCTCCCGTCCAGAGTTGTACCAAAGTCTATTGATATACACGGGTTTCTGAAGTCAACCTGTGTCCATTTGGCACCTTCCTTAATCCCTGCCATGGCGAGTTCACCTTCCATCTCATTGGCAACCATTTCAACTCCCGTTGAACCCATGGGTGGTGACACACCTGCAACCGTACCGCAGAATGTTACTTTGTCAGCATAACTGAATTCCTGCAGTTTTTTTGGCAGATTCGCTTTGGACATCGGGGGAGTCATTTTTCTGGGTGGAACTCCTGCATCGAGGCATCCATTTGCGAGCGCGATTACAAAATCACCAATCTGTTCCGGGGACTCCATCGCTGCAACCACTCCTGTACTCCTTACTACAAAGTCTAAGTCGTCTTTGATACTCAGGTTGGCGTCTTTATGGCACTTAATAAGAGTATCACGTACAAGTTCTGTAACGGATTCTTTTGTAATTGGTGTTCCTACAAGTGTTGTTCCGAATACCTCTTCACCTGGTTTTGGGAGGCGTACATCCCTGCTCATACTAACGGTCTTGTTGATGATGTACGAACGCCCGGTCTCTAAATTTGTGCCTGTGAGGATACATTTTGTTGTTGTATTTCCCATTTCCACCGATGCCACGATAAAATACGGTTTTACCAGATACTCCGGCACCCGCATCCCTGCTCCCTGACCAAGAGAAGGAGGAGGGGGGCTTTCAACTATGTTTGGTCTTGGTTTCATGAAGCGGTCGAAAAAGGCACACATAACAATAGTCGATTTTTTTGTTTTTAGCTTTATATCTTTCTATTTAGGCAAATCCTGTGAAATTTTCTGAAGATATGTGCCGGTAACAGGATAATTATTTGATATTATGGTATCATATTAGAATCAGCAAAAATCATGGATGTGATATTATGGTTTGTTTAAATGAAGAGATGATAGCGATTTTTGAAAAGAATAAGAAAGAGTTCAGAGTATTTCCCATGGCTACATCCTCTAAAGACGGGATCCCAAATGTTGCTCCAATGGCTTCGGTGTGGCTTGAAGATAATGAGACAATATGGGTATGCGACAATTACATGGCAAAAACGCTTCAGAACCTGAATGAAAATCCGGTTATGAGTATGTATTTCTGGAACCCTGATACAAAAAGGTGTTTTCAGATTAAAGGCGATGCTGAGATTAAAACAAACGGAACTGATTATGATGTCATGTACCGCAGAGTCAAAGAAATAAAACCGAGTCATCCGGCAAAGTCACTGATTGTTATGAAAATTACAGAAGTGTTTGAATGCACTCCCGGGAAAGTGGCAGGGGAAAAAATCATCTGAAAAAATTGCTATGGAAATCACTTCGTGATTTGTCATCAAAACGTGTGAGGCTGACGCCTCATACACGTTTAGCA
>DAOVRB010000111.1 GCA_030628325.1 Methanomicrobiaceae archaeon
AGCACTGCTGTGTACCCGTACAGTTTGATAACTGCGTCCTTTGCCATTGTCAGGGTAAAGGATGCGGTCTTCTCTTCACCAGGGGCGATGTCACCAAGGATGGCGCTGGATGTAGCAGATGTGAATGGTTTCATTACATTTATCCTGACCTTTGCACCTGAGGCAGGGGCGTCACCGGTGTTTTTGAATGTGACAGCGATCTTTTGTGTCTCACCCGGTCTGAATATGGGAGGGGATGAGACGATCTGAAACTTTGGTCCCCTGTTTACCGGAATGCCGATATGAACCGGTCGTGAGGTGGTGCTGATACCGTATTTATCATCATACGTGATAACAAAGTCCGCAGGAGTTTCCATTGAGGGTGCATTCCTGTCCACTGTTGCTTTCAGTGATATATTATACACCCCGCCCGGCACAATCTTGTCTATATATGTACCGCCCTCCACAGGAATAAGAGCAGACCCTGTCATGATGAGGTCTGCTGCAGCACGATCCCCTGTGCCAAAACCTATGTTCCTGAAACTGATATTTATAAAACCAGTATGGCCGGGAGCGAGGTTATATGTCTGTATTGAGATGATCTCCGGTCTGACCAGTGCTTTTATTCTGAGAGGTATTGGCAGGTCTGTTGACCTGCTGTCATAGGTGAGACCGATCTCATCACCATAATCTGTGGTCCATGAGATGTAGTCATATGCTGTGGATAACCGGAGCTCATAAAGACCTGGTGCGGCTCCTTCATCAGCCTGCACCAGCAGTTTTATCCGGCGTTCTTCTCCGGGTCTGATATCCCCGATCATAAATTCACCGGTCCTGACTGTAAAAGGCGTACCTGCTGTATCCAGATGAACGGTTGCGCCCCGTGCGGTAAGAGGACCTGTGCCAGGCACTGAAGGGAACCGGGGGTCAATAATCTCATTATACTCTGCGGTGTTTGAGATCAGTATAGTCAGTTCCCGCTCCTCACACGGCTCAAATGTATTATCCCCCTCAGGGGAGGCGATCAGCAGTGGTTCGGAATAAAGTACTTTTTCAGCGACCGCAGGTGCCGTGGCAACCAGAGAAAGGAGGGTGCAGGTGAGAAGCAGTAATGTGCACAACCGCGATGTCCTTTTCATGCGATCACCGTCTGTTCTCATTCTTCCTCTTATTCCAGAGATATCCCCCGCTACCTGCGAGAATCAGGAGCAGGATACCGGTTGCGATCAGATAGGTGGTATCTGATTTCTGCACATCAAGGGTTATTGGAATATTATCAGAGATGTAATTATTATCCTCGAGATCTCTGTATCTGATCTCTGAATCAAGCATGTACTTCTTTATTGTTGCATCACTGGCTGTTTTCAGACTGAAATATCCATGAGCTGTTTCACCTGGTTTTATTGTCCCCAGATAGACGTTATCATCATTGCTTGTAAAGGGGTCCACAATACTGATCCGTGCCTGCGCCTGGTACACAGGGACCTCACCTGTATTTTTGTATGTGACTTTCACAACATCCTTTGATCCCGTTTTAACGATCGCAGGCTGACTGATGATTGCGAAGTCCACTTTTGGTTTGAAACTCACTCCTATAGTCACTGTATCTGAGACCCGCATCAGACCCTTATCGTCTCTGTACTTTGCATATATGTCAACCGGATATAACTGGGAGGCATCTGCATCCATTGATACTGATACTTTGTATCGGAGGTCTGCCACCGCTCCGTGTGGGAATGCACCGATATATACGCCATTTTCTACAGGAACTATTGGACCTCTTGATGCTGGTGTGATATAAAACGTGGTTTCGGTTGCATCTGTGAGTCCTGTGTTTCTGACTGAGAGGCTGATATATCCAGTCCCGCCGGCATGGAGCTCTTCTGTCTCTGTATTCTCAATTGTCAGTGAGACATCAGAGGTGATCTTAATTCTGACAGGGATCTCTCTGGTGACAGTTTTGTATTTATAGGTGATGAGATTGAACGTGTCCTGCTCTGTCATGTACAGGTATTCATAGTCAAGCTGCATCATAAGGGTATAATCCCCTGTCTTACAGTTCTCAGGGACTTCTATCTCAAAACCTGCCTGCTGTACTCTGCCTGAAGGCAGTTCGCCTACAACCTGCCTGCCTGTCTTTATACTGACCGGAGAGTCTCCGGTTTTTAAGGTGGCGTACAGTGTTTTTGCGGTTGTTGGCAGGTATGCAGGAGTCATCATGTCAGGTCTCAACATCTCATAGGTGAGTTTTCCGCTGTTTTCGATAAGAAAGACGACGTTTTCCTGATCTCCCGGTGAAAATTCGTTTGTCCCGTATACTGATACCGACATCTCAGGTCCGGTCTGCGAGTACTGGATTCCGGCAAAAACGGGTGATACAGAAAGAAAGACCAGTGTACTGATATATAAAAGTATCAGACAATATGGTCTCCTGAAATAGAAAGGAATCATATATAATCATAATGGACATATATAATTAAATTACTTTTCATTAGTTACAGGAGAGGAATAGATATTTCAGCAGGTTTGGAGCGGATATATGAGAATATTGCGGGAGTAATCATCCGCAGACCCCGGGGTGTGATCGTTGCGATGATCCTCTGTTTCCTCGTTTGTGCGTTTTTCTCCACCACGATATACCACCAGTCGATAAGCGAAGAGTATATCGATATGAATGCTTTTGATGGCATCCTCTACACAGATTACAATGAGAGGCTTGCCACAGATAAGTTTATTCTTGTCATCCAGTCGTCTGATCCAACGTCATATCAGCTTCTTTCTGATCTGCTTTTCCTAGGGGATGAGTTCAGTCAGATTGAATATGTAAGCGGCACAGTTTCACTCGCATCTGTTGTACAGAAGGTGGGCGGCGGAGTAATTCCTCATAATCAGGAGGAGATCAACCGTATTGTTTCTGCTCTCCCTGCTGAGTATAGAGATCAGTTGCTGCCTGACAATGATATGTCTCTTGCTATGGTGACAATAGATCAGGGTGTCCCTGCTGACAGGAAGGCTGCTATCATCCCTGCTATTGAGGAGACGATTAACAATGCAGACCTCCCGCCTGGTGTAACTATTGAACTGACAGGGACCATTCCATATAATAAACAGTTTGAGGATGCAGGCAATGTCTCAGCGGTTATACTTGTCATCAGTGCATTTGTCCTGATGTTTGTGGTACTCAGGCTTCTTTTTTCATCCATGCAGCACTGGTATATGCCGATCATACTGCTCTTTATCGGTCTCACATATTGTTTTGGTATTATGGGTATCCTCCGTGTCCCGATGAATGACGGAGCAACTGCTGCATTCCCGATTTTGCTTGGTCTTGGTATAGATTATGCGGTGCAGTTCCATAGCAGGTTTGATGAGGAGAGACGAAAGCTTTCGGTTGATGACGCCATCAGAGAGACGGTGATGCATACAGGTCCTGCTGTATTGCTTGCCATGTTTGCAACGTCAATGGGTTTTCTGGCGATTTTTATCGTGCCTGTTCCTATGATGAAGACTTTTGCGTCTGTCTCTCTTATCGGTGTCGGGAGTTGTTACCTTGCTTCGTTGTTCGGTTTCCATGCCCTCGTGAAGATCACCGGGTATGAACCGAAACCGGTGCAGGGTGTGCTGACTCTCATGATGAAGAGTTATGGTGATATGTTAGGTCGGGTTGTGAAGAGGGTCACAAAGAAGGCGGTTCCTTTTATGATCATTGCACTGACGATCGCATGCGCCGGTGTGGTTGTTGACCACTCAATACCGATTGATACTGATACCAGTACGATGGGGCCTTCAGATCTGCCGGCGCAGCTCACACTGAATAAAGTGGAGGATGTGGGTATTTCGATAACCCCGTTCCCTCTCTATCTTATTGGTGAGGATCTGACAGATCTCAGTGTCATTAAGTGGATTGATGATTTTGGGAGATATGAGTCAGATCAGTATTATCAGATTAAATCTGTTTCAAGTATTGCAACCCTTGTTAAGAGATATAATCATAATGAACTGCCGGGTACAGAGAGTGAACTAAAAGAGGTTCTCTCGTCCATCCCGGAGGATACGCTCAGTACATATCTATATGGAACGACGGAATCAGCACTCACGTTCCAGATACTCAATATTCCGATGGAGGGGCAGAGGGCTCTTATGAGTGCGGTGAATGATGATATCAGATGGATGAATACCCCTCCGGGTATCAGTATCTATCCTACCGGTGATTTTTACCTCTATACCTCACTTATGGAAAAGATTGAGGCGAACAAGGACCGGATGACTCAGCTGGGTTTTGTTCTCATCTTTATCTTTCTTATATTTGCATACCGCCGTGTTGTGGCGATCACCCCTCTCTTCCCGATAATCTGTATTGTTGGCTGGAATTCTGTAGCGATGATTTTTATCGGGCTTCACTACAGTCCGATCAGCGCCTGCCTTGGTTCGATGACGATCGGTATCGCTGCAGAGTATACGATTCTCATTATGGAGCGTTATAAAGAGGAGAAGGAGTCAGGGGTCGAAGGTAAGGCTGCAATTACAGGAGCGGTTCAGAAAATCGGATCCTCGGTGACGATCTCAGGTCTTGTTACAGCGAGCGGTTTCTCTGCACTGATGCTGTCTGACTTCCCGATCATTTCCGGTTTTGGTCTTCTTGCGGTTATCACAGTTATTTTCTCAATCATTGGTGCGATTGTCATTATGCCTGCTGTGCTTACGGTGATGGAGATGGGAGAGGAGAAGGCAGGGAAACGGGCGGAGAGGCAGGCCCCGGTTTAGGATCAGGTTCAGCTTCTGTGATGAAGGGGATGAAGTTGCCAGAATCAGCGAACTGAAAAGTTGCCTGAAAAAAACCGGGCATAAATCATAACCACTTTCCCTGTGGTCATGGTGACCGGCCAGCCCATCCGCCTGTCACAAAGCATAAATATTTACCGGGGCATTCTATCTTTCGGTGAAGGATTATGTGTTCAGGTGTCGGACCAATGGATGTAGATCTTAGTGAGAGGTTTAAGGGCAAAAAGTACCGGTGCAATGACTGCGGTGCAATTTTTACAGCTGTAGGGAAACACCCTGTCTGCCCGTCCTGTCAGTCGGAAAATGTGACCGAAATATAAATGTTCCCATGAATGTTCCCC
>DAOVRB010000183.1 GCA_030628325.1 Methanomicrobiaceae archaeon
AGAAGTACTGGTCTATAATGTCGCAGATATTGAGGGTGTAAATTCAGAAACCCATGCGATAAGGATTGCAGGCACGGTAGGAAACAGAAAGCGTGCGGTAATTCAGGACAAGGCTATTGAATATGGCCTTAAAGTGCTGAACGCAAAGAATCTCGCCGCTCCGGTGGAAGAAAAAGAACCAGAAGAAGAACCGGAAGAGGTGACCAACGATGAGTGACCTGAAAAACCAGAAGCGTATGGCAGGTGCTGTTCTGAAATGCGGTGTCAACCGTGTCTGGCTGGATGCTGAAAGAGAGAGTGACATAGAAGATGCAATTTCCCGTGATGATATCCGGGAACTCATCGAAGACGGTGCAATCATGGCCAGACCCATAAAGGGTGTCAGCCGTGGAAGGGCCAGGGCTCTTACAGCAAAAAGGTCCTATGGTCACCGTAAGGGTGCCGGAAGGAGAAAGGGTGCAGCAGGTGCACGCCGCCCCGGCAAAAAAATGTGGATGAGAAAAATTCGGGCAATCCGGAGCAATCTTCGCGAAATGCGTGGAGATGGTACTATCGACAGTCATCTGTACCGTATAATATACAGGAAAGCTGCCGGTGGCCAGTTCCGCAGTGTTGCCCACATGAAGGCACAAATGGAATTAATTTCAGGGAGGATGAACTGAAATGGCATCGGGACCCAGATATTTTGTCCCCTTTCGGAGAAGAAGAGAGGGCAGGACGGATTACTACAAACGTCTGAAACTTCTTCTCTCTGAAAAGCCACGTATGGTGGTACGTAAGACGAACCGCCAGATCATTGTACAGCTGGTAGAAGCAGGTCTGGAAGGCGACAGGACACTTGTTGCAGCATATTCCAGTGAACTTGCAGGCTATGGATACAAGGGAGCAGGTGCAAACACCCCCGCAGCATACCTCACTGGTATGCTCTTTGCAAAGAAGGCACTTAACGCAGGGTATGAAGGGGCAATCCTTGACATAGGTTTAAACCGTTCAAGTGTTGGCGCCCGTGTCTATGCGGCCCTTAAGGGTGCTGTAAAAGGTGGATTCAACGTCCCATGCGGAGAGAAGATTCTCCCTGACGATGACCGGGTAAGGGGTGCACACATCGCAGAATATGCCCCGGACAGAGCCGGTGACCTCGTTTTAAATGTGGACGAGGTTGCTGAAGCAATAAAGAAGGAGTTGGAGTAATATGGCGTACGAGCAGGAAGAATGGATTCCTCTCACAGGTCTCGGGAAAGAGGTCCTTGCAGGTGAAATTGCAAGCTTTGACGATATTCTTGAGAGTGGAAGGGTCATAAAAGAGCCTGGAATTGTCGATTACTTCTTCCCTGACCTTGACGACGAAGTGCTTGACATCAACATGGTACAGAGGATGACTGACAGTGGTCGTCGTGTTAAGTTCCGTTGTGTTGTTGTTATAGGCAACAGGAATGGATACATCGGCTATGGTCAGGCAAAGGATGTCCAGGTCGGAAATGCGATTAAAAAGGCAATTGTAAATGCAAAGCTGAATGTCATCAAAGTCCCCCGTGGCTGTGGTTCATGGGAATGCGGCTGTGGAGAAGGTCATTCAATCCCGGTCCGTATTGAAGGAAAGGCAGGCAGTGTCAAGATCACACTCCTTCCGGCACCACAGGGCATTGGCCTTGTAACCAGTGACATCGGGAAGAAAGTGCTTCAGCTTGCAGGTATCAAAGATGTATGGTCATCTTCAAGGGGGCAGACCCGTACGACCATCAACTTTGCAAAGGCAACTTTTGATGCACTTAAGAATGTAAGTCTTGTCAGAACAGGAGGTTCACAGTAATGTATGTCGTTGTTCAGGTCCGTGGTGTTGTAAATACCAACAGGGAGATCAAAGATACATTAAAAATGCTCCGCCTGCATCATGTTAACCACTGTGTCCTTGTGCCTGACACTCCTGCCTATCTTGGTATGGTAAGAAAGGTAAAGGACTATGTTGCCTATGGTGAAGTTGACGCAGATGCACTTGGAATTGTTCTCAATACACGTGGACGCCTTACTGCAAACCAAAAACTCACTGATGAATATGTGAAGGAAAATACAAACTTTGCTGACATCAATGCTTTTGCAAAGGCTCTGTGTGCAGGTGCGGCACAGGTGTCTGATATACCTGGTTTAAAGCCGGTATTACGTCTCCATCCGCCGAGAAAGGGATACAAGTCAATCAAGCGCACTTTCCAGCAGGGCGGTGCTCTTGGGAACTATGGAAGTAAGATCAATGATCTTTTGTACAGGATGCGGTGAATACAATGCCAGTGAATAAGAGATCAAAGTACCGCGGTTCCCGCACATGTGGTGGCGGTACTCATAAAAACCGGCGTGGTGCAGGTAACCGGGGTGGAAAAGGGCGTGCAGGTCACAGGGACCACCGTTTTTCCCACTTCCTCCTTTTAGGTGAGGTGCACAACGGGAAACACGGTTTCCACGCTAAAAATCCATATAATGCAAATGTGCTGGATGTAGGGGACATTGACCAGATGGTTGATGCACTAATTGCCAGTGGCAATGCTACGATGGAAGGAGATGTTGTAATCATTGACGCAGGTCAAATCGGTATTGATAAAATACTTGGAGGCGGAAAGATTACTAAGATGATGAACATCTCTGCAAAAGCTTTTTCAGAAAATGCAAAAGCAAAACTTGAGGAGATGGGCGGTCAGGCACTGATCGTCTGAATATTTTTTTTGGTGAACGAATGGGAGCGATGCTGGATCGATTAGAACCTCTGCTTGCGGCTATGCCTGCGGTAAGGAGTCCTGAAGGGCACGTCCACTTTAAAGATAAATTATTGTGGACAGCAGCTGTTTTAGTACTGTATTTTGTATTGACAAATATTCCTGTATTCGGGCTGGACCCGGCTTCTCAGGATATTTTTGGATTTTATCGTGCTCTTCTTGCCGGTGCAAGTGGATCTATTGTGCACCTTGGTATCGGGCCGATTGTCACTGCATCTATTGTGCTTCAGCTTTTAAACGGTGCTGACCTTCTTGGAATTGATACCAGCGATACCCGGGGTCAGGTCATGTACATGGGTCTTCAGAAACTGATGATCTTTGTCATGATTGTTCTTACAGCAGCTCCGAATGTTGTCGGAGGATTCTTAAGACCGGACCCTACAATTGCAATGTCGTTCTTTGGTGGGAGTGTATTTATTGTATCTTTCCTGATTTTCCTGCAGCTCTGTATTGGTGGTGTACTGATATTCCTGATGGATGAGGTAGTCACCAAATGGGGTGTGGGGTCAGGTGTAGGTCTGTTCATTGTTGCCGGAGTATCGCAGGGTCTTGTCAATGGTTTCTTCAACTGGGCTCCGGTCGCTGACCCTTACCCGGTTGGTTTCTTCCCGCGTATCTTCGCTGTGCTTGCCGATGGTGCCAATTTCCTTGAGTATTTTGGAACAGATCTTCTGGCTTTTGTAACGACTATAGGAATATTTTTGCTTATCGTTTATGTGGAATCCACACGTGTTGAAATTCCTCTTGCACATTCAGCTGTGCGTGGAGCACGCGGCAGGTTCCCTGTAAAACTGATTTATGCGAGTGTTCTTCCTATGATTCTGGTTCGTGTTCTGCAGGCAAACTTCCAGATGCTGGGGGTTTTCTTAAACAACATCGGCATTACAATCCTTGGTCAGTATGATGGCCAGACGCCGGTGAATGGCATTATGTATTACATTGCTCCCATCAACAGCCCACATGACTGGATGTGGTGGATACATGATCTGGGCCATCCCGTATGGGAGGTTCTGTTACGGATGGGGATTGATGTCATTGTAATGGTGGTCGGTGGTGCAATCTTTGCTCTCTTCTG
>DAOVRB010000209.1 GCA_030628325.1 Methanomicrobiaceae archaeon
AATTTGAGAAAGGCAGATTTTTCATGACCCTTCTTCTTTCTACCATGAAGAACCAGAAGCACCTGAACCTGGAGGAATTGCAGTTAGCACTATCACCCGATTTGGGTAAAATATCAAATCCGGATTAGAGTTTGTTGATTCGCTGCAAAAATGGTAAAATCTCTTTTACAGAGGCATACGAATGATAACAGGTTATAAAATCGTACTTACAGCTGACAGACCTTTCAGGATTGCTAAAAATACATTTCGAATGAAACCTGACAACCCATATTTGTACGAACCCGGAGGGGCCAGATAATGCTACTAATTGTTCCGGCCCATGCAGATCGCCGTCTATTGTTCAAACTAATTTAAGCAGCATATATGAGAAGAGGGATTAAATGGCATTTAAAAGAATTTTACTGGTAAAACCCCCGGGAAGAAAAGGATTGGGTTTTGCCTCAGATGTGATCCCCATTGGTCTGGAGTACATCGCTGCATCATTAGAGGAGATCGTTGATGAGGTCAATATTATTGACCTGGAGCTTGAAGAGAGTTCTTTTCAATATTTCCTCGATACTCTTAACCCCGATTTGGTTGCCATCACGATGTCGGCAACCGACCACGATGAAGGCCTGCACATCGCAAAAATTGCAAAGGAAAAAGGCTGTGCAACGGTTTTGGGCGGCTATCACCCGACAGCCATACCCGATGAGCTGCTTTCACACCCACAGGTTGATCTGATTGTCAGGGGTGAAGGAGAATACACGATGAAGGAGCTGGTTCAGAAGGGCTCTTTCAAAGATATCCCTGGCCTGTCCTACAAAGAGGATGGAAAGATAGTTCATAACAGCGACCGCCCGCTCATTTCCAATTTAGATGCCCTGCCATTTCCGGCACGGCATCTGAGGAGACAGGAATACAAAAATCACATGATGTTTGAGGGGGAGAGGGAGAGGGACGTAATCAGTATCTCCCGGGGTTGCTGGGGGAAGTGCAGTTTCTGCTGCGAACCTATGATGTGCGGGAGTCGTCAACGGTTTCGCTCGCCTGAAAACGTGATGAAGGAACTGCTGGAAATAGTGTCGTTTCACAAGGGAAGACCACTCTCCATCTTTGTAACGGATCCTAATTTTATGGGATCTCCTAAAGTGATTGACCGCCTGTGTGATCTGCTGCATCACTATAAACCGGACATAAGGTTCTCTGTTCTTGTCAGAGCGGACAGCGTCGTAAGAAATCCTGAGCTTATTAGGAAGATGTGCGAGAACGGCATAAACAAATATGAGATGGGAATTGAAAGCCCAAAAGCTGAAGATCTGAAGAATATACAGAAAAACATAACCCTGGAAATGCAGGAGAACGCCGTAAAGATATTACACGACAACGGTGCATGGGCCGGAGGCACCTTCGTCATCGGCCTGCCCGGCCACACTGAAGAGGAGATCAAGAGGTTCCCTCTCTACGCCAAAGAAATAGGGTTGACGGGTGCAGCTTTCGGCGTGGCTACACCGTTCCCGGGAACTGAATTCTACAAAGATTTGGAGCAGGAAGGTTTGATCACTGAACGCGACTGGACCAGGTACGATGAGATGCACGCCGTGTTCACATTGAAAAACGTGAGCAGAGAGAGACTGGAGGAGCTGGCAACCTACTGCCATGCCAGGTTCTGGACATTGGACACGCTTATTGAGCAGGTCAGAGTCTCTCTGAAATCCGGAGGGAAAATCTCTTTGGAAGATTTTATTGGAGGTATACTCAACGCTGTGAAGTTTGGCTGGAATACATCAGCTGATCTCCAGACAGAAAACCTCCAGATCCACAGGAGGATCGCTACCGAAGCTGGTGCAGACCCATGTGTCGAAGAGTATACAAGGGAGGTTGGCGTGCACAACATTATAGAATTCCCCCAGTTTTTATTCAGGGTCTTAGGTGAACAGAGGATTCAGTTTACCATCAAAAGCGAAGGCGTACCGATCACAAGTTATATCATAAAAACCACCGCGGGCACCGTGGAGTATGTGAAGGTCATATCAGGAAGACTGGAAGACGTGACCATTGATCTTGATGTTGATCTGAATGACCTTGATTTGTCAGAGGACAACAACAGTACCAGGGAGATCCTGAAAAACTGTATCCGGGCGACAGTCTCTCTCCGGGGGATAGACGAGATGTGGTACAGGACGAGGCTGCTTGCCGCGGTCGGTTTGGGATCAACACAGATAATCCTTGCTCATAATATCAGGGCTTTGGAAAGAGCAGGAAATTATGCTATTTATGCTGTCAATGGTGCATCGAAATGAGGAGCGCTGACAAGGCTTTCGATGGGAAGAAACCTGGCATAGGCAGAACTAAGAGGATACTCAGAACATACTCTCTGCTCCGGGAACTCAGTTCCATAAACGGGGCAAACATTGGTCACAGACTTCTGGACAGGGTGATGTACAGCTTTGAAACCCTGCCTCCCCTGGGAAAAGAGTACTGGTGGTTCCTGTTCTTTGGCAGAGACGGGAGGCAGATGATGCTGCTGGTGTACCGCAAATTTGGGAGAGGCATGATCTTCAACGGCAGGAAGGCTGAATTCAGGAAGATAGATCAGGGTGCATTTCAGGCGGTGACAACCGGCTGGATCTATGATGGAAAGGAAATATACGATCTGGGAGATCGCAATCCTGTAATAGTAACTGACCCTGAAGAAAAAACGTTAGTTACCCAAATCTCCGACCGAAATATGACCTTTAAGGGTGGTTTCCCCGAATACGAACTGAAAATAGACGGCCTCGTTCATCTAAAAATGACAGAAGGAGATTTCCTCGAAAACAGGTGTGCCCAGGGGGTTTTCATTCCCCCATTCGGAACAGGATGGATCGATATCTTCTCAGACGTTAAGGGAGATGTGCTGGGAGAAGAGTTTGTGGGAACCGCCCATTTGCAAAAAGTCGTCGGCATTATGCCATATGGGTCTTTCCATTGGGCAAGATGTGTCTTTCAGAATAATTCCATGTTCTCGTTTTTCTGCCTGAAACCCGGAAAAAAATCAAAAAAATATTTCCATATCTCCATGAACTTCTATGATCACGAGACTAAGAGGTACATCCGGTTCAGGGATCCACAACTAAGAATATCAAAGGAAGAAGGAAAAAAAATGACGTGGATTATTGAGGGATGGGACAGGGAGAATGAACTCAGAATAGTGTTAGAGACCTATGCAGAAAAAAAGTTCACCATGGATGGTGGCGGTTCCCAGGTGTACATAGAATATGCGGTCACGCCTACCGAATTCAGGTTTAAAAACAAAGACCAGACAGTTACGCTGAAAGATTTGGGTGACGGGACAGGCACGTTTGAGGATGCTTATGGTTTACCGGGATTCTAATATTGTGCTATCCGGATCCCATGAAAGGGATGAGTGCCTGGCAGCCTGCAACACCAGAGGGACAGGAGAGGATCCACGGGTATCTTTCTTCACCGGAGAGACAGGTATTGATTACAAAAAAACAAAAAAAAATGCTACCCCTGAGGAGGTCAATTGATGCTGATAAAAAAGACACAGAGCCTTTGCCCCACATGTAATACTGTTCTTGAGGCAGATATTATCGAGGATGAGGGACAGATCTGGCTGGAAC
>DAOVRB010000170.1 GCA_030628325.1 Methanomicrobiaceae archaeon
AATGGTCGATGTAGGAAATATCAGGCTAATTGATTGCCATGATGTTGAAATTACAAAAACCTGAATCGTCAGGTGCTTTATCGTGAATTGGATATAGGGCAGCGGAAAAGTAAGTCTGCTGGACAAACTTTGGTGAATGTCAATCCTGATGAAACACCCTGCCTGAGGTGCTTTGTTCCAGTTCCTCCTCCTGTAACAAAAACATCTGTTTTTGGTGCGATATCTGGGACAACCAGTAATATTTAAGTTATTGAAATGATCAAATATCTCACCGGAACTGGTTATCTGCTGAAAAATAGTCTTCTGATCTGGGATGGTTTACGTAGTGAAGCAGATATTATTGAACTATCCCGTAGTCTAAATTGTGATTTATGTGGGCCTGACACATTACTGAAGAATGAGATATCGTTGCCATGTTTCCGCCGGTTGGCGGAGGATAATTCCGAAAAATAAAAATAAAAGATGTTTATTTGAAATTGCCTCTTTTTGCAGGACTGATGCTGATTTCCTTGCCTCTTATTGTCCGGTCCTGCATTGTGTTGAATACATCTTTTGCATATTCCATAGGAACTTCTACAAAGGAATTGTGCGGGTAGATATCTATTGCGCCAATAAGTTTTCCTGGCATATTTGTTTCACCAGCGAAAGCACCAACAATATCGCCTGGACGGATCTGGTCATCTCTTCCCACGCTAATATAGAACCTGACCATTCCGGGTTCTGCACCGGTGTCGCCAAATTCAACGTCTAATGATTTAATTTCTTCTTTTTGTTGGAAATCCAACTGGTTTTTCAGTAAGGCCGCTGCGATCTCAACAGAGTTATATTCATCCTTTTCCATCATCTGTTCAACAAGAGTTGCATATTTTTCAATATTCCCTTCATTAATTGTAAGTTTGACCTTTTCCATGAAATTTTTAATTTTTATTTCTTCGACATCAGTAATAGATGGAATTGGCATTTTTGTAATTCTGATTTTTGCAAATTTCTGTATACTGCGAAGTTTGTAAATCTCCTTTGGAGCGACAAATGAAATTGCCCTGCCTGTTCTCCCTGCTCTGGCAGTTCTGCCAATGCGGTGGACATAATACTCAACATCCTGTGGTACATCGTAGTTGAATACTGTGTCAATTTCATCCACATCAATACCTCGTGCTGCAACATCGGTTGCGATTAAGATGTCGATTGCACCGCTTCTGAATTTTGACATCACACGGTCACGATGCATCTGCTTCATATCGCCGTGCAGGGCTTCAGCAAGATAACCTCTTGCCCTGAGAGAACTTGATAGTTCATCAACACGCTTTTTTGTGTTGCAGAAGATGAGTGCCAGTTCAGGATCATATATATCAATGAGTCTGCAGGTGATTTCGAGTTTGTCCCGTTCCTTTACTTCAAAGTATGTCTGCTCGATTTGTGGGACTGTGAGTTCTTTATGGGTAACCTGTATGAATTCCGGATTTTTCTGGTACTTTTTAGAGATTTGAATTATGGGTTTTGGCATTGTTGCAGAAAACAGAACTGTCTGTCTGCCTGCAGGTGTTTTTTTGATGATATATTCGATATCGTCCCGAAAGCCCATATCAAGCATCTGATCTGCTTCGTCCAGAATAATTGTGTGGACATTATTTAATGAGAGTGTCTTTCTGTCCAGGTGGTCCATTACACGTCCGGGTGTGCCTATTATGATCTGGACTCCGCTTCTGAGCGCTCTGAGTTGCCTATCAATTGGCTGACCGCCATACACCGGCAGGACTTTTATATTCTGCTTATATTTGAGGAGTTTTGTAAATTCTTCTGCGATCTGGATTGCAAGTTCTCTTGTTGGTGCCAGGATAATTGTCTGGACTGATAAATTATCCGGGTCAATTTTTTCGATTGCCGGAAGTGCAAAAGCAGCAGTTTTTCCTGTCCCTGTCTGCGCCTGCCCGGTGACATCCATGCCTAACTCTAGTTTAGGTATTGCAAGTGCCTGAATTGGTGTTGGTTCTTCAAATCCCATATCTTTTATTGCCTGAAGCAATTCCTTAGAGAGATTGAAGTCTTCAAATTTGAGAATGTTCATTCGCTATATTATATGCCGTTAACACTTTTATTATATTGCCCTGTATTTAGTATCCGGAAAAACAGAGGTTTGTTTGAAAAAAACTACTATCTGTGCTATTTTTGGAAAAGAAGCCTAATTTATACTTGTATTGTGCAGGTGTCTTTAATAAACGATCTGTTATAATTTTATTTTACAGTTGTTTAATACAAATATGTTCGCGTGTTTAAAAAAAATGCACAAAAAATGAAAGGGGATACGTATACCCCTTAGGTACGCCCCGGCCGGGACTTGAACCCGGGTCGAAAGCTCCGGAGGCTCTCAGGATATCCACTACCCTACCGGGACTCCTGTTCATATTGGTAAAACAGGTATAAAAGGCAATTGATAAAGTTTGTATCTCTATCCGTTCTATTTTTTATGATTATATACTGCCCAGATTTTACAGGCACCTTCATGACTCACCATGCATGGTCCGATGGGATTATTGGGTGTGCATGCCTTAAAAAAGAGTTTACAGTCTGATGGATCAGCAATCCCACGGAGTACCCTGTCACAAATACAGGCAGAATGCTTTTCAACGTGTTTAATTTCCACATCAAACTTTTTCAGTGCGTCATATTGTTTGTATTTGTTCTTCAGGGCAAGGCCAGAATCCGGAATGACCGGGAAACCACGCCATTCTACATCACATGTCTCAAATACTTTATATAGCATTTCCATGGCTTTCTGGTTCCCTTCACGTAATACCGCACGCGGGTATGCATTTTCAACTTCATGTCTGCCTTCGTTTGCCTGTTTTACAAGCATATACAGTCCAAGCAGGATTTCTTCAGGTTCAAATCCGCCAACAACCTGAGGAACAGGGAACTGTTCATATTCCTTATATCCGGTGACAACACAGACATGACCTGGAAGCAGGAAACCATCCAGTTTAGCTTCACCCTGTTCAAGCAGAAATTTCATTGCCGGAGGGACAAAACGGTGACAGCTTAATATGCTGAAGTTTTCCGGCGGATTTTCGAGAATGACTGCAGCAACTGTAGGCGCAGTCGTTTCAAACCCTATAGAAATGAAAACTACTTCTTTGTCGGTTTTTTGTGCAATCTCTACTGCCTTGTGAACACCCTGTACAACCCTGATGTCTCCGCCGCATGAATTAAGTGAACCTTTTGTGCCCGGGACACGCATGAGATCACCATAGGTTGCAATAATACAGCCTTTATCAGCAAGTTCAAGTGCAGCATCAATTTCTCCCTGTGGGGTTATACAAACAGGACAGCCGGGTCCCATTACAATCTTAATCCCTTCCGGCAGAATACTCCGAAGACCCGACCGGGCAATTGCTGCTTCATGCGTGCCGCATATATGCATGAAGGTATAACTGCGGTCAACAATTTCTTCGAGAGCTTCAGATATTTTCTTTCCACCTGTCATCTGTTCTCATAACTGTTTATGCCTGTCATCAGATAAGTATAACTTAATGTGAGATCTTTTACTGTAGCAAAAATTATAAAAATAAAGATAATCAGGTGACAATAATTAATCTTTCTGCTATGCTCTGTTGACAGTTGGAAACATACTGAGCAGACATCTGTAAATAGATTATTTTTCACTATTATCCGGGGTTATGACAGTGTCAACAAATGTGGTCAACTGAACCTGAAATTCAGGATCTAATCCCTTATTAACTGCCAGAAAAATTCCCTTTATTTCTAAGAGTCTTAGTTTATTAGTAATATAATGCAGAAATCTTGCAAGGTTTGTTGGGGGTATATAAATTAACATTGCACTAATTGAATCAAAAATAATACATGCTTTTTCCCCTGATATTGTGGCTAATACATTATTTATTGCAATGCCAATGTTTGTCAGATTTCCCGGTGTATTTAAGAAATTACAATTTGGATATTCTTCACTGATATTCCCAAGAGCATATTTTGTAATTGTATCAATGAAAAATATGGAGTCCGTATTGATCTCTTCTTTTTCGTAGGATTTTTTTAGAACTGAATATGG
>DAOVRB010000196.1 GCA_030628325.1 Methanomicrobiaceae archaeon
CGGATCTCTCTGATGTATGACAGCAATAATATTGCCCCCCAGATCAGATATTGGAGTTAATGCGGCAACCAGCTGCCCCGGAGTATCTTTTATTTCAAGTTTCATTGACACCTGCAAATTAATACCACCTTTTATTGAATTGGACTGTAGAAAAGATAAGTCTTTTACAATAATGAATATGTCTGTTTTACAATACAGGACACTGTCAAATCAGGTATTTTTGGGTAAATCCACATGAGGCGTTAGCCTCACAGAAAAAATGATAAAAGTTAATCTGGAACTTTGATTTTTATACCAAACGCACATGGGGCGTTAGCCTCACACAAAAAAAACGATAAAAATCAATCTGGAATTTTGATTTTTATTCCAAACAGTGCCTGAAGTCTATGCTTCATGCACGTTTTCTATTTAAACAGAACCTGGTGCGCCTGTAACAATTTTTAATGCTTCGGAAATTTCCGGGAGAAGTTCTGCCGGAATACCCATAACCATCTCCTCATCAGGTATGCCTGAGAATTTGCGTGAACCGTCACAGCCCATTGAGAAGTTTACTTTTCCAGTCATATATGGCAGGGCAACCGTATCTGCGCACAACGACTGGATACCTGACATGGAAGACTCAATGCGACCACCAAGTTTATAGAGGATAGCCTGTGCGAGTTTCAGCATCATCCGCGGCTGGGCAACAATAACAACAACATGTGGATCAAATGGTGTCTCTTCCAGTGGTGCGTACACACTAGCATAGGTTGTCGGAGCATTATCTGACGGTGCATGCACATATGGCACATTATCTATTGTCCTCATGCAGGCCGCCCAGCTTTCGAATTTGCCGAGTTTATAATAAAATTCACCTGATTTTAGTGAGGGTGAAAGTTCTTTCAGGCCAATTGCCCATGCTCCGCCCATGCACAGGTGTTTGTCTGCTTTTGCATAGAATATTTTACCTTCCCGTCGTGCGAGATCTACCATCTGACAGTGCCTCTTTCCCTCCTCAATTTCAGAGACCCCGTCAGGCAGACCCTCTTCTGTTTTTGCAAGTTTAATTGCAACAGGTGAGCCTTCAAGACCAAGATATGTTTTTAATGTCTCTGCAATCTCAGCATATGGCAGTGATTTCTTCATTTCGTCATTCATATTAAACACTCCTGATTGTCATATTGCCAAAGTATTATTATTGGCATACAATCATACATAGTGCTCTGTATAATATTAATATATATCTGTGGATTGTTGCAGGATATCAGAGTCTTCGCAGTTTGCTGTCAACTTTTACAAAGAAATTTTTGCCTACATTAATAAACCGGGCAGGGTCTGTTGATTTCCGGATGGTAATTACTGTCCCGTCATGTATTTCACTGATCTGTTGGCCGTCCAGAACGAGGCTCGCTGGTTTGTCGCTTTCAAGTCTGACGCGGAAATCCCGTTCAGAACTAATGAGGTGTGGCCGTGAAGAGAGATGATACGGGGCCAGTGGTACCAATAAAAACCCCTCTATAAGGGGATCTACGATAGGTCCGCCCGCACTCATCGCATATGCAGTTGATCCTGTAGGTGTGCTGATTAGTATCCCATCTGCCCTGAACCGTTCAGCAGGAACTGAATCAACAATTATTGAAAAATATAGCATTTTTGCCGGACGGGATGTGACAATCACTACTTCATTAAGTGCATCGCCGATATATTCATCATCAACATAAAGTGAAATCCTCATTCTTTTTTCAATCTTAAATCCCGATTCACGGATTTGCCTGAAAAATGCAGGAGCTTCCGCAGGTTCAAGATCTGCAAGAAAACCTACTTTACCATGATTAATACCGATAACAGGAATCTGTTTTTTCATCTTCCGTACAGCATGAAGGACAGATCCGTCACCGCCGATGATTATGGCAATATCACAATCAAAATTCCGGATATCAACTCCGTTTTCACCAATTGCTTCTGCTGTTTTTGTCTCAAAGATTACAGAGTCCCCTTCATTTTTGAGAGCCTTTGCAAGAGATATTGTATAATCAAGGGCTCTTTTCTCATCAAGTCTTGATATTAATGCAAATTTCATTGTTCTTACACATCCTTAACCAAGATATTCGATTATTTTTTGGTGAATTATTCCATTTGTAGCGATTAGACATCTGCCTTCACTGACAAGGTCAGGAAAGATTGCCGGTTCACCATATTTACCTGTCACAATCCCGCCTGCCTCTGTACAAATCAGCATTCCTGCAGCGGCATCTGTTACCCGGAGTGTATCGCGGATGTCGACAAAGCCGTCAATTCTGCCGCAGCCTACATAACATAGTTCAAGTGCTGATGCACCCATCAGTCGCCATCTCCGGATTTGGCGGCCAAGCCCGACAATCGTTTCAGGAGCAAATTTTCTTCCGTAGATACTCAGGGTGCTTTCTTTGAGAAAAGCGGTATCAGAACATGTTATTTTTTTTCCATTCCTGTATGCCCCTTTGCCGTGTATGGCATAAAATGTCTCTCCATGCGCGAGGTCTTTTACGTATCCTTTTATCACACGTCCGTTCTCTGCATAAGCAACAGACATGGCATAAAACGGGATGCCGGATATTGCGTTGTGTGTCCCGTCCAGCGGGTCGAGATATACAGTACCTGCACCATTGCCGATCACAACATTTCCAAGTTCTTCACTGATTATTTTACCGCAAAGATTATTGGAAGTCAGAAATTCAACTATAATGTCTTCGGCGATTTTATCAATTAATTTGGTGGGAGTCCCGTCTGCGCCCATTTTGACAAAGTCACCTGCTTTTTTCTCTCCGATGAGGTCAGAGATACTATCTTCAACAAGATTTGCCATCTCCTCACAGGCTTTAATGAATTTCATAAACCTTCCCTTTCATGACCTTTTTAGGTTGTATTTATTTAAGTTAATTGAGATAATAAATACAGAGATTGATCATTATGAAGGAACAGACTGAAATTGGGAAATTAAAAGAAGGACGTTACATGGTTATAGACGATGAGCCATGTAAGATTTTATCAATTTCAACATCAAAACCAGGTAAACACGGTGCTGCAAAGTCACGTATTGATGTCGTGGGTATATTTGACAACATGAAGCGTTCTATTGTTCAACCCGTTTCAGCAAAGACATACGTACCAATTGTCGAAAGAAGAACCGCCCAGATCATTTCAATTGCAGGAAACACAGTCCAGATGATGGACAACAAGGATTTTGAAATGTTTGAGATGGATCTTCCTGAAGAGAAAGTTGCCAAGTTGGAAGCAGGTAAAGAAGTGCCTTATATTGCCTCTATGGGCAAGAGAAAGGTCGAATAATTTTATGCAGTATTTCACTAACAATTTTTTTGCAGATGCAGATTCTGCTTATGATAACGCCAGATATATTATATTCGGTGCCCCTTATGACGGGACAACTTCCTATCTTGCAGGTACACGAAGGGGTCCAAAAGCCATTCGTGAGGTGACTTACAATTTTGAGGCATATCTGCCTGAATATGATCTGGACCTTACAGATGTTCCAGTCGCTGATATGGGAGATCTTGAACCATATTCACTTCCGGATGCTGTAGTGGAACAGGTAGAAAACGCTGTAAGTGGTTTTTGTAAGGACGGCAAAATCCCGATTATGCTTGGAGGTGAACATTCCATCACACCCGGTGCGGTTAAAGCTTTGAAACCGGACTGTTTTGTTGTTTGTGATGCGCACCTGGACCTGAGGGACG
>DAOVRB010000082.1 GCA_030628325.1 Methanomicrobiaceae archaeon
CGGTTACCTTGCAGGAAAAGAAGTGGGGAATCGAATCCCGATTTTTACCGGAATCAGGCCAAACCGTGACCAGTTAAAGGCACTTGGTGCGGCAATGGCGGCATCGGGTGCTGTTGCACTGTACCATGTGGAAGGTATTACTCCCGAAGCAAGGGGTGTGTCTGGTATTTTTAAGTCGGACAAAGGCAGTATGGAGACTATTTTAGTTGAGCAGAGTGCAATAGATGAGCTTTTTACAGATATGGATGTTGAAGCTGTTGCTCTCGGGTGCCCGCACTGTTCTCCTGCGGAACTTGAAATGCTTGCCAGCCTTCTGAATGGGAAAACGACGACAAAACCATTCTATATCTTTGCTGCACGGGGCGTTATCGAGGCGAACCATGAGGTGGTTGTGAAGATTGAAAGAAGCGGTGCAAAAGTGTTTGGCGACACGTGCATGGTAGTATCTCCGGGAATGGACAGATTCAATTCAATTATGGTGAATTCCGGAAAGGCGCTTGCATATGTGCCGAACATGTGTGGGGCTAAGGCACGGATAGGTACAATGGAAGAATGTGTGGATGTTGCCACGTCATAATAACGTACATGGCACATTACGTCTCATGCCCGTCGAATAGTAAGGAGCGGTTACTCTCTTCTCTCTCTCTCTCCGCTTTCCAGAAAAGAATCGTGTGACTCTCACCGCAATTCGCTTGCGCATGTCATAACCATATTTCAGCGGCAATATACGGAAGGAATGAATTCTGTCTGTTATGTATTGCCTTTGGAATCCTGGTTTGTAGCTTGTCAGGATCCCGGTTTTCTCCATTTTGTCCCGGAGGCTTCACACGAATCTGTTACCAGAGACAGATGCTACAGTAGGGAAATCCTGAAGAGATTGGATTGCATAATGCAATGCAATCCACAATACAGCTTCTCTTCTCGCGCGTTTTTATGTTAAATACTTCATTTATCTTTTATTGGCAGTGTTCTGATACAAAAGTGGTCTATTGCCTTAAAAACTACAAACTTTTTTTGTTTTGACTGATTGGTGTCTTTTATTACAATATAATGCAGCAGTTCTGAAAAGTAGTTGAAAGTGGGGAATGTTTTTGAAAATTCTTCAAGGCAGATCTCTGCCTGTTTATTTTTTCCTTTTAGGTATGCGTATCCGAAATCAAGAATCCTTATGATATGAAGAGGCATCTGATTTACTTCGGCGGCTGCACGGAATTTTTTGAATGTCTGGTCTCCCTGTAAAAAGAATGCTGTCCTGATCCCATAATATATTGGTTCATGTTCCATCGGGTGTCTTTCCCGCATTTCATCAATCAGGTATATTGCTCCGTCAAGTTCACCTTCTTCAAAATATCTTAGATACATTTCCCTGAAGAAATACATGTCATTTGGAAACCGTACATGGGTTATCTGGAGAAGTTTGGCAAGAACTGTTTCATTGTGGTCTTTTTTTGCTTTGAGAATGCCAATTTTCGGAAACCATCTGTCTGTGGGTTCCCATTCAATAGCACTGAAAATCATATGCCAGAATGATTTGTCAGTAAATGGTTTCCCGGCAAGTTCGCCTTTTACAAGTCTGTGAAGGGGGGGTTTCCACCGGGAGAGTTCTGTCATTGCTTTTTGGGAGATTTTGGCATAGTTCCATCGCTCACTGGCTTTAAACCCGGGTTCATCGGAACCTTCTTTGTATAGGGCATAGTAACAGTAGGCATACCAGCAACCGACTTCTGCATCATATTTCCTGTATGGTTTTAAGTAAACAATTGCTTCAAGATATTTTCTGTTTTTCATCAGGTTTACGGCTGCAGCGAGATGGATGCCATCCATCTTCTTTTTGTTTCGTTTGATACTTCCCGCAAGTTCACAGACACGGTTGGTAAATTTCTGTTCACCCATTCTGTTACTTTTTTCAAAGAATTTGTAGGTTACAGCATCTATCAGTTCGTCATGAGCCTGATCAGGGATGTGAACATTGGCCTGGTCAAGAATTGATGCCACCTGTCCAAAAAAAACAGGGAAATTCTGGTCTACTGAATTCGGGTTATTATCTATATATTCAAACAGTTCTTTCCTGTTTTTTTCGAGCTTATCCGAGAAGACCGCATCCGGGATGAAACTCTCTGCCATATATTGCATTTGTTGATTGATTTTATAAAACTGGTGATTATGTGTTGGTTAGAGTGTCATAGTCAGGGAGGCTGGTTTTCATTCTCAATCCGCATGAGGCCCAATTCCCTCACCCAAGAAACGATAAAAATCAATTTGGAATTTTGATTTTTATATTAAATTTTCCTGTATCAATTATTAATCGTATTCATGATCTCGTTATACAGGAGTTTTGCACCCTCTATGTTTTCTGCCTCAACATAGAGGCGCATGAAGGGTTCAGTACCTGACGGTCTGAATAGAGCCCAGGATTTCTCCCTGTTAATTCTTACACCATCTGTTGTATCAAGCCTGTCTGACGCAAAATCTGTTTTTACTTTTTCGAGCAGGGCGGGAGCATCTGTGGTGAAAATTTTGTCTTTAATCATATGATGTGACGGGAGTTCTTTTCTGAGTTCGGATAAAGTCTTCTTTTCGTTTTTTAGAATATGTACCATCACGGCAGCGGTCATGCCGCCGTCCCTGCAGTGCTGATGTGCTGGGAAGATAAGTCCCCCGTTTCCTTCACCGCCGAACAGGACGTTCTCTCCGTTTTCTGAGAGTTCAAGCATTTTCCGTGCGACATATATACTGCCCACTCTGGTGTATTCAACTCTTGTACCGGTTTCAGCAGCGATGGCTTCAACGAGCTGTGATGTACTGACCGGGGTGACAACTGTTCCTCTTTTTCCTTTACATGCGAACCGCTGCATAAGTGCAAATTCCTCGTTTTCTTCGAGGAAATCTCCGTTCTCGTCAACGAATACTGCACGGTCTGCGTCACCATCGTGTGCAACGCCGAACGCCGCACCTGTGCTGATGACAAGTTCTGAGAGTGCTTTTAATCCTTCAGGGGATGGTTCAGGGAGCCTGCCCGGGAACCTGCCGTCTGTCTGTCCGTTAATTGTGTGTACCCTGCAACCGAGTTTAGTGAGAATATCAGGGGTTGTCAGGCAGGCGGGTCCTGAACCGGGATCAACGGCAACTGTGAAGCCGGTCTCTGTTGAGTCAGGAAAAGCACTTGTTATGGAGTGGATGTATTCTCCAATCATTTCCGGGCTGGAAGTTTCGGTTCCGACATTTTCCCAGTCAACAAGGTTAAAATCTTTTGAGAACAGTCTTTCCTCGAGTTTTATTGTCTGCTCGTCATCCATTTCTGTCCCATCACCTTCGATAACTTTTACACCGTTGTATTCCGGGGGGTTGTGGGATGCGGTGATTACCGCACCCGCATCGAAATGATTTTTGACAAGGTACTGGAGGGCAGGTGTGGGAAGAACACCCATATCAACCACATCACACCCGCATGCAAGCAGACCCGCCTTTAGTGCACTGCATAGAGCTGGTCCTGATGTTCTTGTGTCCATGCCGACGGCGATTTTACCTTTCCGCATGGAACCGAGTGCCATACCGATTCCCATAACAAGTTCCGGTGTCATCTCTTTGCCAACAACAGCTCTTACACCATTTGTTCCGAATAGTTTCTTCTGTTTTTCCGGTTCAGTCATTTTACTCCTCAAGTAATTCTTTTCCTGCATTGTGAAGATCTTTTTTGAGTTTGTCAATTGCTGCGCTCATTGCCGCAAACGCCTCCTGGCGGTGTGCTGCAAGTATGGCAATATATGTGATATCCTCGCCTGCGTAAAGTCTGCCTTTCTGGTGGTGGAATTTTACACCGATTATTCCGGGAACTTTTTCCATTTCTGCTTTTATTTCACTGATTTTTTCATCAATACCATCGTAGTCATCAAAGTCCATGTATTCTGTCTGTTTATCATCGGTGATTTCCCTGACAATTCCGTTGAATGAGAGGATGGCACCGGCATGTCTGATCTCATTTTCACGTTTCAGTTCACGGACGACGCCCTGCATCGTAAAGTAGTCTTCAAAACTCTCAAGTGAAGAGATAACTTCATCCACCTGAGGATTTTTGAGGATACAGTTCTCTGCTTCAAGATCTCCCATTACAATTTTAGGGAACGGGTATTTTTTAAAACCCTCAATTATAGTATATTCAACCCCGGCATCGCAGAGCATAGTCAGAATTTCGTTGAGGTCTGTCGAATGTATAGCACCCACTGCTTTCTCACTGTCAATACCTATTGAGAATGCTGCCCCGTGTTCAAAGTGTGTTGTTGTATCCTTTCCTTCATCAAGCAGGATTGTGTGGTGGCCTGTGTGTTTTACAACTGCCGTTTTTCCCATACCGCTCAGCTCTTTTAGGAGTGTCTGAATGAATGTGGTTTTGCCGGTGTTTGAATACCCGGTTACATGGATTAATTTCATTTTTTATCTTTTCCTGTTTTTTTATCTGTATTTTCACTTTTACTCTCTTCCTGTTTTGTCTGCCTGATCATGGACGCTGCGTTGGCAACACTTCTCATAACATCACTAATCCTGTCTTCAATATCTATTTCATCATCAATGTCGATAGATGTCCCTTCGATTTCAAGCAGGAACCGTGCAACTTCGCTTGATTCAAACAATATGTCGTCCAGTTCGTCAGCAGTGAAAAAACCGCATAGTGCACCGTAAAAGAATGTAGCCCCGGATTTGCGAACTTTACGCTTGAATGAGTTTCTTGCCTGATTGACAGCCTGTGGGGAGTAGGTGTCTGTCATGAAGGGGATCAGTTCAGGGAGATTGTCTCCGATAAATGTCATCTCGGCTCCGCCACGTGTAGAGAAATCAGCGCAGAGGCGGGCAATAGCCCATTCTCTGGCAGTAATATATGTGTGTTTTCTCAGGAACTGATTGACTCTTTTGTAGGCGGCACCATCAACTTTCCTGAATTTTTTGTATTTGTTTATTCTCTCTTCATCTTCGGGTGAACGGGGGACCAGTGTTTTTTGTTGTGATGAAGTTGTTTCTTCTCCTGATCTTTCTGCTTTTTCCTCCCCCTTTCCTTCTGCGTCTATGTTGGGTTCATGTGTGTCTGTATTTACATATGGTATATCTGTATCATCAGGTGTATTTGTATTAGAAATACCTGTGTTCTGTTTGTTTGTATCTGTATTGTCTGGTGTGCTGGTATCTGAAGTGGAAATATTCTGTTTGTCTCTATCTGTATTTGTTAGATCTATGGTATTTTTATCCATGATGTTACCGGAATTATCCCGGAGATCTGGTGAATGAGGATTGTCAGCATCAGAACTGATCTGTTCTTCATTTTGTGTATTTGATTCCTCCATTAGTCTAATCATTGGATCGTGAATTAATTCAACTTTACTAACAAAAGATGCTGAGATTTAATTGTTGAATGAAGTGATATATGGTTTATATTTTTTTTGGGGTTCATTGGATTCCTGTAAATAATGGTATGAGGGGTACATCGGGTACAGTAAGACAGTCACCACCGTTCAGAATTTGGTTACATTTAGGATAGAGGACGTCTGTTTCATATCTGCAGACCACTCCTGTCAACTTTATAATTGCCCCCCATCCATCTCATTATCGGCGGGGATATTTGTTCTGGGTGTTTGTGGCTGGTGTAGATTTTTTTACAGATTGTAATTAATCCAATCTGCTTTCTCAGGATATCCTGTATTTTTGAAACTCTGTCTCTTACTATTGTTA
>DAOVRB010000194.1 GCA_030628325.1 Methanomicrobiaceae archaeon
ATCGACCTGTGGCGCGAGACCACTATATCACAGGCATTCTCAAAAGCAATGACCTCAAAACCTGCACCGAGTTCTGCCACATGGGCGATCGCCCGGGCTTCTGCAAAAGGATCGAATTTATCAAATTTAATATTAAAACGGCCTGAAACAACCTGAAGGGACTCCTGCTTCTCCCCACCAGTCACCTGCACAAGCCGGGTTTTTGGTGGCAGAGCTCCGATAAACTCAAAAAGGGCGGACTGATCTGCCGCTACCTCCTGCAGACTGTCCACTGCAAGAATATCAGGCTCCTCTGACGCAACCTGCCGGAGCAGACGGTACAGAGAGACCTGACTTTCTGAAACAATTTTCCCGCTCTCCCTCCGAACCAGTGCGTACCGGGGCCGGCGTGTCCGTGACCGCACCGACCCTTTGATAATATCTATACCAAATATTTTCAACCGACCACCCGGGATACTGCATCTTCAGGCAGATACACAATCCCGTATTTTCTCTCAAAGTAAGTAATGATATTCCTCAGGTCCCTCATTAAAATATTATCCGCATTCGGGTGACCGGGTTCTATCCACTGCGGCCAGTCGATAATCCAGACACAGTCCTCATCCACCATTACATTGAACTCTGAGAGGTCCCCATGAATAAAACCGAGATGATATGCCTTTGCCACATTGTCAAGGATCATATCAAGCGTTTCCTCAGGATTGCCTAGTGTACACTGGTTGAGATTTACCCCCTGAATTAAAGACATCACTACAACATTCCGGTTAATATCCACAGGAACGGGCACCGACACACCATTTTCATACAAAATCTTTAGTGCATCGTATTCCTGCTTCGCCGAATATGCAGATGCAAATATCCACGGGAAATGCTTATACTCCGGCATATACCCACGGTTTTTACGTACAGACTGAAATGAGCGCTGACCGACACGGTGAAATTTCAGCGCAAGCAATCCCATACCAAGAGCCTCGTACACATGCGCTTCTTTCCCTATACCCAAGAGACTCCCCAGTGCCTGTACAGACCCTCTCTTAGTCAGACTGTGAAGGGAAAGGGCATCATAACCGGCAAAGACGATCTGATAACCCTTGTATGGCACTGAACTGCTCTTCACCATATCAAGCTCCATCAGATGGCCCAGCCTGTACTTAAGTTCTGAGAGAGACAGCTCTGTACTCTGCTTTAAGATGTCCTGCGGCACCCACCTGTATTTCTTCATCAGACGTTCAAGTGCAAGCAGGATCCTGATATCATATTTATGCAGCGAACGTATATCTTCGGCAGAAAGTGGCATTTTACTGTACATATTTTATCCTTAAAGATGATATAACTTTGATCAGAATCGATGACACATTCAATAAAATGTACAAAATGCCGTACAGATGCAATTATATTCCAGCGTTATTCAGGGATGCATCTCTGCGAGGAGCACTTTGTCAGTGACTTTGAGGCGCGTGTCAAAAAAGCGATACGAAAACACAGGTGGATTGAATCCGGGGATCGGATTGCTGTCGCTTTTAGCGGCGGGAAAGACAGCAGCGCCCTTCTCTATTTCCTAAAAAAAACATTTGGCATGAGAAGAGACCTTGAGATATTCGCAATTACAATTGACGAAGGAATTGCCGGTTACCGTATCCCGGGAAATTCAGAGAAATTCGCAGACAAAATGGGCATAGACTGGCACACAGCCTCATTTGCAGAAGAATACGCAATTACAATGGATGAAATTGTCAGAAGAAAGGGAGATACCCGTTCATGCTCTTTTTGCGGCGTTCTCAGGAGGCGTCTCCTCAACAAAACCGCACGTGAACTGGGAGCAACAAAAATCGCTTTCGGGTTCAACCTGGATGATGAGGCACAGTCAGTTCTCATGAATGTATTTCGGGGCGATGTAAATAGTCTGACACGCAGACCAGTGAAAAGAGAGATGATGGTACCACGTATACGCCCTTTTATCAACCTGCCAGAACGGGAAGTGGCACTCTACTCACGGCTCCATGTACAGGTACGGGAAGACTCCGGCTGTCCCTACTCACACAATGCACTCAGAGGAGATGTACGGACGCATCTCAACGAATACAGTTATTGGCACCCCGCAACAAAGTACGCACTTGTCAACCTGGGGGAGGAACTTTCAGCAACTGGAAACAGAGTTGAAAAGGAGATGTCAATATGCGGGAGATGCAGTGAACCATGCATGGACGTCTGCCGGGCATGTCAGATTTTAGATGAGGTAAGAAGAGATGACTAAACCGACATTAAAAAAACTGCTCGGCTTCCACTCACCAACCCAACGCCTGCGTCTCTACTTCATACTCTTTTTTCTTGAAATCCTCTTTTATACCATCTTAATACATACTGCAATCCCGCTTCTGGAAAATACAAGACTGACATGGGGAGAATCACTATTCTTCGTAGTACAGACCATGACCACTGTAGGGTATGATCTGGTCACATTTTTCCCTGCAACAAACCAGATGACAATATACCTGATTATCATAATCATGGCAACAGGGGCATTTACAGTCCTTATGCTGATCCCTGCAGTTCTGGCACCATTCCTCCAGGAGCTGCTTGAGACCACACCACCAAAGAAACTTCCCGTTAAACCGGACGGTCATGTCGTGATAGTGGGCTACGGGGAGCTGGCAAAGGCACTTATTGAGAGCCTTATGATCTCAGACCTTGAGATCGTCATCGTGGAAGAGGACGAAGAAGAGGCAAAAAAGATTCTCAAAAAATTCCACAAAGACGTATGGGTCATCTGGGGTGACTACAACGAACCTGCCACGTGGAAACATGCCTTCACTGACACGGCAGCAGATATTATCATATGCAAAGACGAGAGGCTCACAGCGACAATAATACTCGGCATCAGCGAGACTACCTCAGGGCGAATTATCGCCGTTGTGGATGACCTCTCCTATGACAGGTACCTGAGATATTCCGGGGCAGAATACATCCTTTCAGCAAAGAACTTCACAGGAAAGATACTTGCAAAACACGCCTTCCTGACGCCTGATGTGGACACAATATATGAGACCGTAGGTCAGATTCACATAAAAAAGCGGAGAGAAACCTCCGACAATGCACTGAAGCTCATTAAAGTTCCCATAATGGACGGATGTATATGCCTCGGCAAGACTCTCAGTGATTTAAACCTGCTCGAAAAATATGACGTGGACATCCTTTTCTTCTGGAAAAACGGCAGATTTGTCATGAAACCAGATCCCAATGACGAAATTGACAGTTCGACGATGCTCTTTCTCCTTGGCCGGGCAGAAGCTCTCTCCTCTGTTCTGGAAAAGGAATTTGGTGTAGATAAAACAGGTGAAGAGATGGCAGTCATCGCAGGTTACGGGGATGTCGGCAGGATTGCCTGCAATGACCTGACCTCTTTGGGCATAAGCTGCGTTGTCATTGACCCGGATGCAGATCTAAAAGACGTGGTCAGAGGCAATGCCGAATATGAAGATGTCTTAAAAGAGGCACATATTGAAGATGCACAGGTCTGCATCGTTGCGGTCAATGATGACATTGTAAACATCTTCACCACACTCATGGCACGCAACTTAAACCCGTCATTGCGGATACTCGCACGTGCAAACGAAGCCTCATCTGTTGATAAGCTATATCGTGCCGGTGCGGACTATGTAGCCCTTCTCCCAACCCTCGGGGGTCAGATCATTGCAAGTATTGTGCTCTCAGATATAGTTCAGGTA
>DAOVRB010000233.1 GCA_030628325.1 Methanomicrobiaceae archaeon
AGTGACTCCTGCATTGTGTCAAGAATATTCTGCTCTTTTTTCTTCCTCTCATATACCCCGACAGAAATTTCTGAGTATATCCCTGTCCCTGTGATCTGCTCAAGGACGGGTGCCCGATCCGCAGGCCGGGAGTTTAAGAAAACCGCAAAGTCTCCCTGTGCAAGCATAATAGAGCGCCTGAAGCGGTCATAATCCATCCCTGTCTTTTCTTCAACAACAGAAGGGACGTATTTCTTTCTATCCTCGATTATCTTCCCTGTTCTGGCATCTGAGATCTCATGCTTTGGCCCCTGGAGTTTTCCGCCGGGATTATTACCTGCCCTCCTCTGGGAAAAACTACAGCAGAAATACCCCTTTGCCGACTCAAACTCCACCTCGGCAAAACAGTCGGATGAAAGCCTTGACATCAGCTCATTTGTTGACTGAGTGACCTTTCCAAGTCGGGGTGTCTCTCCGTAAAGGGCAAGAGATATGGCATCAAGTATTGTAGTCTTCCCTGACCCAGTAGGGCCTGTTATTGCAAATATACCGCAGGATTCATAATCCATCCCTGTAAAATCAATTTCCCATTTCCCATAGAGTGAATTTAAGTTTTTAAATCGTAATTTTAGGATTTTCATGATAGTCGCCTACTCTGCCTGATGATCTCCTTCATAAATCTCCGCAAGTATCTCACTGTAGGCCTCAGAGAGCTCCTGATAGTCCTCTTCAGGCACGTCGTTCACGGCAAGACAACGCCTCAGCACCTCTTTTTCATCAAGGTCCTCAAGTGTTATTCCGGATTCATACGATTCCTCAGACTCCATGGCAACCCTCATATTCTTAATCCGGAGTATTTCCACAGAGGAGTCCTTTACCATCTCAGTAACGCGCCTGTTCACCTCAACTGCGGCGGCCCTGCCTTCATAGATGATTTCCACACAGCATTTTTCGCCGGAAGACAAAAGTTCCCTGAGCTTATCTGTTATCTCACCGGTGTCGCCCTGAAGTGTAATAAGCGGCATAAAGCACGGGACAGGGATCTCTTTGAGTACGGGTATTTTTCCGGATGAAAAATCAGCCCTGATGACAATTTTTTCCCGTTTCGCTTCTCCAAAGCCTATTGGCAGAGGCGCCCCGCTGTACCTGATATATTCGCTTCCGGACTTCTGCGGCATGTGGAGGTGGCCGAGGGCCACATAATCAAAGAACTCAGAAAAACCTGAAGGGCTGAATGCAGATAATTTTCCGACATAGAGATCACGCACCCCGTCACCTTCAGTAGTCATTCCTCCGGCGGCGAAGAGATGCCCGGTTGCGATTACAGGAATGTCATATCCGGAATCCTGTACTGTTTTTTCCGCCTCTCCGGCAATATCCTGATAGTACCTGCCCATTGCATTCATAAGCTCAATACCCTTCTCCTCAATATTCTGTCCGGGTTTGTATCTTCTTATATCCCTGTCCCTGAGGTACGGCACTGCACACACAACTGCGCCGGGAATGCCCTTACTATTGTTTAAGACGATTATATGATCAGATATATTTCCGGTCACCGCACCAAAGACATACAGATTCATACATCTGAGGATCTCCCCTGGCGCGTCCAGAAGTGACGGCGAGTCGTGATTCCCGCCAGTGATTATTGCATACCTGCAGCAGGTTTCCGAGAGTTTCCAGAGAAAATTATAGTATATGCCAAGCGAGCGGTTGGAAGGGTTTGTTGTGTCAAATATATCACCCGAAACTATGAGAGCTTCTATTCCCTCATCATTTATACATTTGATGAGCCAGTCAAAAAAGGCCTCAAATTCCTCATATCTGCTCCTGCCATAGAGGTTATGTCCTATATGCCAGTCCGAGGTGTGGAGTATTATCATTATTTTTTTCTGCTCCCTGTTATTTTCTGCCGGAATTATGGCAATCTTAGAATTATTGCCTGATTATTTTTTTGATTTTTCACCCGGAATTATTTATCGGAACTGCATCTTCCTGCTTGCAGAATGGGTTAAAAATCTGTTTTGCACCAGCGATGGAAATGAGAAAAATATCAATAATATTACTCTCGTATGTCTGATTCCGGACAATTATACAGGTTGAGATGAGATATTAATAACTAATGAATGCTCGTATTTAGTTCAGAATTTTGCCACACATTTATCTATCTGTCTGATATTTTTTATTCGTGCAACAGATTCTAATATTGGAATTAATTTGGAACTGATATAGGAACCAATGCCAATAACAAAATTGAATATACGCTAACACAAATTTATTTGATATTGTAATGAATTTTATCAGGTCAATAATTGCGATGCTGCAGTTCTGCACAGTGCTCCCCCTTGGGAAACCTTCAGATTATGATTTATTTGCAAAACGCACCTATCTGCTCCCTGTTGCAGGTTATGTAGTCGGTGGTATTGCCGCGCTTGCAGTTCTGTATATGCCTTCTGTACCTGTAACTGCAGCAGTTGCCCTTTTTCTGGTGCTGATATTGTCAGGGTGCAACCACTTTGACGGTCTGCTTGATCTTGGTGATGGTATGATGGCCCATGGGAGCCGGGAAAAGAGGATAGCCGCCCTTACTGATCGCCAGACTGGTGCGGGAGCGGTTGCGGCGGGGACGCTTGTTCTCATCCTCTCTTTTTCAGGTCTCCTCTCTGTTGCATCAATACCTGTTGCCATACTGGTCTCGGAAGTGCTTGCAAAAATGGCGATGTCTTTTATTATTACAACAGGCACGCCGTTTAAGGAAGGTATGTACGCGTATATGCATGGTTTTGTAAAACCATGGTTCCCTGCGGTATCACTCCTCCTCTGTCTGCCGCTGTTTCTTCTGCCTGTATCACCATCTGCAATTACTGTTGCATTCATTGCGGCACTGGCGACATCGCTTCTGATGTATGTCAATGCCCATCGTCTCTTTGGCGGTGTCAACGGTGATGTCGTTGGAGCTACAAATGAGGTGACCCGGGCGGTAGTGATAATCGTCCTTTCATTTGTGCTTTGAAACAGATTTGATATGTAAATCACTGTGTGATTGTCATCAAACAGTGTCTTGCACAACGCGAGTCATCCACTTTTTTAGTGAATATAATTATTGCCGGACAACCGAAATACTATACAATGATTCATAATTATGGCGTCCACATGAAAGGAGGCGTAATTACCGAGCGTGATTCTGATTATTGTACTGTCAGGACACGTATGCCTGCAGGTGTGCTTTCGTGCGAAAAAATGCGTGGTCTTGCTGAAATTGCTGAAAAATATGGAACCGGTGAGGTTCATCTGACCACACGACAGACCGTTGAGATACCACATGTTGAT